>JBMSXH010000318.1:0-3658 GCA_049425445.1 Phycisphaerales bacterium
TGACGATCCGCTCCGCGATGTCGCGCTTGGTCTGCTCGACGATCTCCTCGATGCGCGAGGGGTGCACACGTCCGTCGGCGACGAGCTTCTGGAGGCTTTCGGCGGCGATCGCCTGCCGCACGCGGTCGAAGCAGGAGACGCTGATCACACCCGGGGTGTCGTCGACGAGGATGTCGACGCCGGTGGCCTTCTCGATGGCGCGGATGTTGCGGCCCTCGCGTCCGATGATGCGGCCCTTCATGTCGTCGGAGGGGATCTTGATCGAGCGCACGGTGCTGTCGGCGACGTGCTCGGCGGCGAACCGCTGGATCGACATGAGGGTGATCTCGCGGGACCGCTCGTGGGCCTTCTGCTCGGCCTCCTCGACGATCTGCTGGGTCAGCGCCGCCGCCTCGTGCTCGGCCTCGACGCGGATCTCGGCCATGAACGCGTCGACCGCCTGATCGCGGGTGAGTCCGGCGACCTCGGAGAGCCGCTTGGTGAGTTCGCCGCGATCGCGGGCGAGATCGGACTCGCGCGAGTCGAGGTCGGCGGAACGGGCCCGAAGCGACTCGTCGCGATGGTCGAGCGTCTGCTCGCGCTCGCCGAGCTGCTCGAGCTTCCGGTCGAGGGTGTCCTCGCGCTTGGCCGCGCGGGCCTGGCTCTGCTTGAGTTCCGCGAGGGTCGCCGCGACCTCCTTGTCGAAGGCATCGCGTCGCTCGGCGGCCTTCCGCTCGGCTTCGAGCTCCGCCGATCTCGCGAGCGCCTCCGCCTCCGTCCGGCCCTCCTTGAGGATCCGGTCCGACTCGGTGCGGGCCTCGGCGAGGGCCCGCTCGGTCTCGGCCTTCGCCGCGGAGCGCTTGGGCGCGAGCACGACCGCCGCGATCACCGCACCGAGGACGAGCCCTCCGACGCCGAGCAGGGCCGCGAGCATGGACCCGGAAGGCGCGGGCGGGGGAGCGGCTTGGAGAAGTTGAAGGAAGAGGAAGTCGAGGTTCACGGGAACACCTCCGAAGAGGTCGGCCTGCGCCGACCGAACACCGGACCGGGCGACGCTTCGACGAGAAGCGTGCGCCGGCGGGGCGGAGGCCGTCACCGATTCACCGGACGTGGTCGGGCGCCGAGGCGCCGTGTTCCTCGATCAGGTTCGAGACCCGAACGGGGAAGCTTCGCTGCCAGCCAAGGTCCGTACGGCGGAACACGAACCGCCGATGGGGTTCGAGGCTTCGCCCACGCGAACGCGTCGATCGTGCGGGCAAGCCGTCTGCAGTGGGGACCTGATCGGATTCGTCACGCGGAAGTGGGGCTCTCGAACGTGGCGGAAATGGCAGCGACGACGGAAGTCAACGGGAATCTATCTCCGGCGTTGAAGCGATGGAAAGGCTTCGTGCCGGGGCCGCGCGAGCGGCTCGAATCGGTGTGCGGCCTGCAGGGATCCCGCAGGCGGTCCGTGAAGAAACCGGTCCGAGGACCGGAGAATGACGCTCGGTAGTATTCCGGGCTCCTTGCGGGTGTCAAGAAACCGCGAGGGCGAGGCCGAGTTTCACAAGCGACGCTGATTGCGACGCTTGGAGCGGCGATCGAGGGGCGACAGGGGTCGTTCGTGCCCGCCAGCCCTGCCTTCGGGGAGTGACTCGAACTTCGGCATGCCCGCGATTCTCGACTGGTTCCTGCGACTGCTTCCGCTCAATCCGATCGCGGTGCGCCTCGTCGAGGGCGGGGGGCGTCGGATCCGGCATCTGACGCTGCGGTCGGGGTACCTCGCGGCGATGATCGTGCTGCTGCTGCTCGCCTTGATCGGGCCGAGCACCTCGCTTCGCGAACTCGCCCAGCGCGGGGCCTCGGCGTTCACGATCGTGAGCTTCGGACAGGTCGGGCTGATCTGTCTCCTGACGCCGATCTTCATGGCCGGCGCGATCGCGCAGGAGGCGAGCCCGCGGACCTGGGACATCCTGCTGACGACGCCGCTGCGGCCGCTGCAGATCGTGGTGGGCAACCTCTTCGGCCGTCTCTTCTTCGTGCTGGCGCTCCTCGTCTCGACGCTGCCGCTGTTCATCCTGACCCAGTCCTTCGGTGGCGTGCCGGGCGAGGCGATCGCCTCGAGCTACGCGATCGCCGCCTCGAGCGCGCTGGTGGTCGCGGCAGTGGCGGTCACCCTGGCGGTCACCCGGACCGCCGGCCGGCGGGCGGTGCTGGTCTTCTACGTCGCGGTGCTCACGGCGCTCGCGGTCACCTACGCGGGCGACCTCTGGCTGCGTCAGCCGGTCGCCCCGGGGTCGATGACGAGCCGCACCACGGTGCTCACCCCGCTCAATCCCTTCCTCGCGCTCGAGTCTCGACTGCTCACCAATCGCTACGAGCCGTGGGATCCGGCGATGGCGGGCGGATTCTTCTCCCGGCTCTGGTTCGCCCATCCGGCCTCGGCGTTCGTCTGGCTCGGTCTCGCCGCGAGCACGCTGCTCGTCGCCTTCTCGGCGATCCGCCTTCGGGTGATCGGGGAGCGACCCGCACGGGCCAAGCGGAAGGGGTCGTGGCTCTCGCGTCCGATCGAGGCTCTGCGGGGCCGCTCGCGAATCGGCGCGAATCCGATCGCCTGGCGCGAGCGCACCTTGCGAGGGCTGACGATGGGCGGGCTGGTGGGTCGCTTCGCCTTCGCGATCCTCGGCGTCGCGGTGGCGCTGGCGATCCTGCTGCTGCATCGTCAAGGCACGCTCGACGACTATGGACTGCGTCTCGCGCTGCTCGCCGCGGTGGGCGCCGAGGTCGTGGTGATCGTCCTCACGGCGCTCAACCTCGCGGCGACCGCGGTGAGCCGGGAGCGTGAGGACGGCAGTCTCGACATCATCCTGACCACGCCCATCCAGCCCGGCCCCTATCTCGCCGGCAAGTTGCAGGGACTGGTGCAGTTCCTGCTTCCCATGATGCTCGTGCCGGTCGCGAGCCTGGCGCTGGCCTCGCTCTACGTCGCGACCGGCGGCTTCGGCGGGCTGGAGTCGACGCAGATCGAGGAGGCCGTGGGAGTCTCGTCGGTGTCGATGCCGATCGTGCTGCCCGAGGCGTTCGCGGAACTCGCCGTCGTGCTCGCGGGCTTCGTCGGCTTCACGGTGATGGTCGGCCTGCAGTGGTCGATCAAGAGCCGCGGCAGCGTGGGGGCGGTGGTCGGCTCGGTGGGGCTGGTCGTCGTGATCGCGGGCACGGTCGGGCTGTGCGGCGCCGCGGGGGGACGAAGCATTCCGGTGCTCGGCGCAGCGCTCGCGGCGCTCTCGCCCCTCAACCTCGCGATCGCGTCGGTGTTTCCCGGTGCCTCGATTCCGGCAAGCCTCGGCGATCCGATCGCGGCGCGATGGGGGCTCGCAGTCGGATCGCTCGTCGCCGCGGCGCTCTGGATCGGGCTCGTGGTGGCGATGCACAACCACCTCAAGCGCACCTTCATGACCACGGTGCGGCAGCTCGCGGGCATGCACTGACGCGGTCCGCGTTGATCGGCCGCAGGTCCATCAACCCCACCGGCTGAGCAGGATCGCGAGGTCCGAGCCGCCGACGGTGCC
The DNA here is from genome assembly GCA_049425445.1 of Phycisphaerales bacterium. Lineage (GTDB taxonomy): Bacteria > Planctomycetota > Phycisphaerae > Phycisphaerales > SM1A02 > VGXO01. The sequence goes on from JBMSXH010000318.1 coordinate 3,528, forward strand.
ATTGCCGTCGAGGTCGGCCGGACCCGGCATTCCCCATCCCGACAGCATGATCGAGAGGTCCGCGCCGTTGACGATCCCGTCGCCGTTGAGGTCGCCGGGGATGCTCGGCGAGAGCAGGATCTCGCCGGCGT
>JBMSXH010000319.1:0-3582 GCA_049425445.1 Phycisphaerales bacterium
TCACCGTCCGCATCGTGCCCGATCGCGAGATCGAGGGCGAGCGCGAGGAGGAGACCCCGGAAGCCGAGACGAGCGAGGGCGAGCCCGAGGCCACCGAGACCCCTGCAGAGCCGGCCGCGGCGGAGTGACCTTTGCGGCGGTTCAACTCCTTGGGGTCGTCCAACCGATCTTGGGACGACCTCTCGGTGTCGGCCGCACGGAGGCGACCCGAAGGATCGGTTCCCGCCATCAGGCACGGAGATCGCCTCGACATGAACCTCGCCGCCGAACGCCGTCGGACCCTTCCGAACGTCCGCCGCTCGATCACGCACAAGTTCGCGATCGGAGGCCATGAGGGCTATCTGACGGTGGGGCTCTTCGACGACGGCCAGCCGGGCGAGATCTTCATCAAGATGAGCAAGGAGGGCTCGACGCTCTCAGGGCTGATTCAGGGATTCTGCCGAGCCTTCAGCCTGGCCCTTCAGTTCGGCCTCACCTCGACGGAAGCGGTCGAGCGCTTCCGAGGCATGCGGTTCGAACCCTCGGGACCGACCAACAATCCCGAGATCCCGGAGACGACGAGCATCCTCGACTACGTCGCCCGCTATCTCGAGTTGCATTTCGCCGGCCGTGAACGCGACGCGGCCTGACGGCGCCGATCACCCCGCTGGCACGACCGGCGACGTCGGGGCTTCGAGCGGCACCACCAGCCGCTTGAGCAGCACTCGGAGCAGCGTCCGAGGCTCCAGATACTTCGGCGGCGGTCGGTAGTAGACCTCGACGGCACCCTGGTCGTCAGGCCGTCCGATCGGGCGAATCGTCCCGGCGATGCCGCGGAGCAGCCTTTCGAGTTCGTCGGGGCGCGAGGTCCGGAAGACGACATCGCCGTCGCGAACCACCAGCATGCGAACGCCCGCGAGCGTCGCCGCCAATCGAAGCTGCGCGAGATCGAGCAGCATCTCGACGCCGCTCGGCGGATCGCCGTAGGCGCCGACCAGCGCCTCCTTGGCCGTCTCGAGCGACGCGAGGGTCTCCGCCTGGGCGATCCGGCGGTAGGCCTCCATCCGCCTCGTGTCCGAAGGCACGTAGCCCCGCGGGATCGTCCCCACGAGGCCGATGTCGACAAGCGTGTCCGCCGGCGTGACCGGCTTCTCCTGGCGCAGTTCGCGCACGGCGTTCTCGAGCAGCCGGCAGTACATCTCGTATCCGACCGCGGAGATGTGGCCGCTCTGCTCCTTGCCGAGCAGATTGCCCGCACCGCGAAGTTCGAGATCCCGCATCGCGATGCGGAAGCCCGCTCCGAGCATCGAGTGGTCCTCGATCGCGCGGAGCCGGCGCCTCGCCTCCTCCGTCACCTTGCGCTTCTGAGGCAGCAGCAGATGGCAGTAGGCCCGATGCCGCGAGCGTCCGACGCGGCCTCGCAACTGGTGCAGCTCCGCCAGGCCGAACATGTGGGCGTTGCTGATGAAGATCGTGTTCGCGGTGGGAATGTCGATGCCGCTCTCGATGATCGCCGTCGAGACGAGGATGTCCGCCTCGCGCCGCATGAACGCCCGCATCACGTCCTCGAGCGCGTGCGGCTCCATCTGGCCGTGCCCGGTGACGATCCGCGCGTCGGGCACGAGCCGATGCACGAAGTCGGCGACGTCGTCGAGGTCTCCGATCCGGTTGTGCACAAAGAAGACCTGTCCCTCGCGGGCGAGTTCCCGATCGATCGCCCGCTTGATGCGGGTCGGATTGAACGGGATCACCTCGGTGACGATGGCACGACGATCGACCGGCGCGGTGGTCAGGCTCGAGATGTCGCGGAGCCCGAGCATCGCCATGTGCAGGGTGCGCGGAATGGGCGTGGCGCTCAGCGTCAACACGTCGGCGGTGACTCGAAACCGCAGGAGCTTGTGCTTGTGCTCCACGCCGAATCGCTGCTCCTCGTCGATGACCACCAGGCCGAGATCCTTGAAGCCGACGTCCTTCGAGAGCAGTCGATGCGTGCCCACCAGCACGTCGACGCGACCGGCCTTCGCCTCCTCCAGCACGACCTGCTGCTCGGCCGGCGACTTGAAGCGGCTGATCGACTCGACCCGGAACGGGTAGCCGGCGAACCGGTTCCGGAAGGTCCGTTCGTGCTGCTCCGCAAGCACCGTCGTCGGCACCAGCACCGCGACCTGCCGACCCGCCTCGACGGCCTTGAAGGCCGCCCGGATCGCGACCTCGGTCTTGCCGAATCCAACGTCGCCGCAGACGAGCCGATCCATCGGCTTGGCGTCCTGCATGTCCCGCTTGACCGAGGCGATCGCGGTGGCCTGGTCCTCCGTCTCCTCGTAGGGAAACGACGCCTCGAACTCGCGCATCCACGGCGTGTCTGCGGGAAACCGGATGCCCGGTGAAGCCTCGCGGGCCGCCTGCAGTCGAAGCATCTCCGCCGCGAGTTCGCGGACCGCTTCGGAGACCTGCTCCTTCTGCCGCTTCCAACGCTTGCCGCCGAGCGACGAACGGCGGGGCGTCGCGTTCGCGGCCCCGACGTAGCGCTGCACGAGTTCGATGCGCGTCGCGGGCACGTGCAGGAACGCACCGGCCTCGAACTCGAGCTTCAGGTACTCCTGCTCGGGCCGCCCATCCTCGGCGAGCATCTCGAGCCCGATGAACTTCGCGATGCCCTGATCGCGATGGACCACGTAGTCGCCGGGCTCGAAGTGGAGGAACGCCTCTCTTGCGGCGCCGCCGCGCAGCCGCCCCGATCCTCGGCGAGCGTGCCAGCGATGCAGGACCTCGTGCTCGGGCACGATCGCGATCGTGCGCTCGCTGCCGGTCCAGAGGAATCCACGATGCAGATAGCGCCGATCGACGGAGATCGACACCTCGGGCAGATGCTCGCGGAGCAGTTCGCCGATCCGCTGCGCCTGCCCCGGAGTGTCCGCGACGACGAAGGTGTCCGCGTCGGAGGCGAGTTCGGCGAGTTCGGCGAAGGCCGCCGGAGCCGTGTCGGAGAAGGCCGGCAACGGCTCGACCGGAAGATCGGTCCGTCGCTCGGGGGCGAGCCCTTCGGAGAACGAACTCGCATCGATCGTCGCGTGGCATCGGTCGATCAGCGCCTTCATCACCGCCGGCGGACCCTGCACCGAGTGCGCCGAGCCGACCCGCTCGAAGTAGCCTCGCCCCTGCTCATAGACCTCCGAAAGTTCGGCGATCAGGGCGACCGTCTCCCTCGGCAGCAGCGTCGGAAGCAATCGAGACACCTCGCCCGACTCGAGGCTCGAGAGCGAGGCTCCCACCACTTCGATCCGATCGACGCGCCGATCCGAGGCCTGCGTTGCAGGATCGAGTTCGAAGATCCGCTCGACCGAGTCGCCGAAGAGATCGAGCCGAAACGGCGCCGCGCCCCCCGGCGGAAAGACGTCGACGATGCCGCCGCGCACCGCGAACTCGCCGGGGCTCTCGACGGCGTCGCTGCGGGCGTATCCCGCGTCCGCAAGCCATCCCGCGAACTCCGCGGGATCGAGACGATCCCCTTCGCGGATCGTGCGGAGCATGCGGGCAAGCGTCGAGGCGTCCGGCACCGCCTGCATGAGGGCCGCGATCGGCGCGACCACGAGCCCCGGATCC
>JBMSXH010000320.1:0-3580 GCA_049425445.1 Phycisphaerales bacterium
CCGAGCGACGCCTGCATCGCCTCGCGTCCGCCGTCCTGCTTGAGGAGATCGTCCGGATCGAGTCCGCCCGGCAGGATGCCGATGCGGACATCGAGCGTGCCTCCGAAGAAGACCTCGATCGCACGGTCCGCGGCGCGTTGGCCCGCGTCGTCTCCGTCGAAGAGCAGCACCACCCGCTCGGCCTTGTGGCGAAGCAGCCGCGCGTGGTCGGGGGTCAGCGCGGTGCCGAGGGTGGCCACCACCTGATCGAATCCCGCCGCATGGCAGGCGATCACATCGAGGTAGCCCTCGACCACCACCGCCTCGCGACGTCGAATGATCGACTGCTTCGCGAGGTCGAGTCCGTAGAGCGTCGACGACTTGTCGAAGACCGCGCTCTCCGGGCTGTTCAGGTACTTGGGCTGATCCTCGGGATCGATCTGGCGGGCTCCGAAGGCGATCACGCGGCCCATTTCGCTGCGGATCGGGAACACGGCCCGGTTTCGGAAGCCGTCGATCCAGCCTCCGCGGGAACTCCGACGCACGAGGCCCGCGTCGGCGAAGTCCTCCATGCGGAGCGGCTGACGATCACCCTCGGCCCGTCCCTGTTTCGCGAGCCAGGTCTCGAGCCCGGTGACGAGGTGGTCCCAGCCTTCGGGAGCGGCACCGAGCGCAAAGGAATCTCGTTGCGGGAAGGGGACACCGCGGCGGTCGAGCATGGCCCGAGATGCCGCGCCGAGTTCGGGGTGTTCGAGGAAGCGTCGGAAGGCGCGGGCGGCGAGCTCGTTCGCGCGAAGGAGCGCGCCGCGAACATCCCGTTCCGCCGCGTCGGATGGCCGCCGCGTCGAGAGCGTGATCCCGGCACGCTCGGCGAGTTGACGCAACGCCTCGGGAAACTCGAGGCGGTGGTAGCGCATCATGAAGTCGATGGCGTTCCCGGCCGCGCCGCAGGAAAAGCACTTGAAGAACGGAATGCCCTTGTGCGTCACCAAGGCCATCGAAGGCCGATGGTCGTCGTGGAACGGGCACAGGCCATGGTGCTCGCGTCCCTTGCGGGTGAGACGAACGTGTTCACCGACGAGCGCGATCAGATCGGTCGCCTCGAGAACTCGATCTCGATCGCTTCGATCGCCTCCGCCGCTCATCGCAACGCCTCCCCGACAGCCGCCGCGTCGGCGAGGAGGCGGCAAGCATGGTGGGTCGTTTCAAGCATGTCTTGGAGGAGAGGAAGGGATGAACCGAACGACTGCCGAGCGGCGAAACGGCGTGACGTCTCGAATACGACACCGCCTCCGAGGACCACGGAGGTTCGCGGCGATCGAGCGACACGAGGTGTATGGGTTCCTGCCCCGACGAGTCTTCCGCTTCCCTGCGGTCGACGTCCAACTCCCGGACCGGCGAATCTGGGTGCATTCCCAAGCCGATCGAGCACACGACAAGATGTGGCGTCGGAGCGAACGAACGACTACGACGGAAGCGGGGCCGGGAACGCGAGACGCGCGGGGCGGAGGGAAGTCGCGAGGAATTCCGCTCGTTCGACTCGGAGCAACTCGTCGGTCCGGGGACCGCTTCGTCAGAAGAGTAGACCGCTCCGAGGGGCGGTCAACCGGGGATCACGATATTCGAGCAACAAGCCCTTGACTTCGTGACGGACACTTGACCCGAGCAGGGGGCGTTCGCGGAGTCGTTCGGCGCTACACGCCCTGTGGCCGCGTGAACTTGCGCTTCAAGGGCTTGACCAGCAGACCTTGCCGGATCGCCTTGGTCGAAACCTTGATTCGCTTCGGGGCGCCGTCGACGAGCGCCGTCACGGTCTGCAGATTGGGCTTGAAGGTGCGACGCGTGCAGGCGGTCACCTTGGTGCCGACGCCGCCGAGGTACTTCGCGCGTCCGCGGGTTCGGATCTTGTTGCCGAAGGTGGTTCGGGCACCGGTGAAGAAGCATTCGCGTGGCATGGCGGATCGACTCGTTCGGACCAAATGGGAAACCGCCCAGTGTAGCCGTGCCGCCGATCCGCCGCAACGGTGTCTGGGCGAACTCGGCAGGGCCAGACGCTAGCCCCGATCGGGCTGCAGGTCCGCCGCCGCGACGCAACGGCGGAGCCCTTCCAGGTCCGCGTCCGAGAACGAGCCGACCTGGTGGCTGTCGAGGTCCAGCACCCCCCAGACCCCGTCCTCGCTCCGGAGGGGTACCACTGCTTCGGACCGGTCACGGGGATCGCAGGCCACGTAGGCCTCGCCAAGGTCGAGGACGTCCCGGACCACGATGCCGCGATCCTGCAGGAAGCTCTGCCCGCACACCCCGTGGAGCCCGATCGGGCTGCAGGCAGGCTTGTCCCGACGGGCTCCGAGCAGGAGTTGCCTCGCCGGACCAGCCCCATTCCCCGGCCGCGGGTCCGCGAGGTAGATCCCGAGCCAGGACACCCCGGTACCTGCCAACCGCCCCCAGAGCAGATCGACGAAGGCGGTGTGCGTGAGTCCGCGAGGGTCGCCTCGTCGAGCGGCGTCGACGGCCTCCGCGATCGCCGTCCACGGGCGAGTGGTGGCCGTCACCTCAGGCGGACTCCTTGGCGATGCGGCGGGCAAGCTCCGGCAGCGGGGTGCCCTCCTCGATCGCGGCGGCGTCGATCGTGTAGGTCGTGTTGGTGTTGTCGAGATCCGGCAGTTCGTACATCCGGTCGAGCATGGCCTCGTCCATCACCGCCCGCAGCGCGCGAGCACCGGTGTGCCGCCGGATCGCACGCTCGGCGATCAGTCGAAGCGCATCGCGGGTGAACTCGAGCGTGGCGCCTTCGAGGGAGAAGAGATGCTCGTACTGGCGGACGATCGCGTTGCGCGGCTCGGTCAGGATCCGCACCATGCCGTCGGCATCGATCGGATCGAGCGGACAGGCGATCGGCAGGCGGCCGACGAGTTCGGGGATCAGTCCGAACTCGACGAGATCCTCGGGCTGCAAGCTCCGCAGGATCAGGTCCTGGTTCTTGCCAGCGGGATCCGCGCCCGCGAATCCGATGCGGCGCTTGCCAAGGCGACGGCGGATGATCTCGTCCATGCCCACGAACGAACCGCCGCAGATGAACAGGATGTGGGACGTGTCCATCTGGATGTACTGCTGCTCCGGATGCTTGCGGCCGCCCTGCGGAGGCACGTTCGCCACGGTGCCTTCGAGCATCTTGAGCAGCGACTGCTGCACGCCCTCGCCCGAGACGTCCCGCGTGATCGAGACGTTGTGCGAGGTCTTGCCGATCTTGTCGATCTCGTCGATGTAGATGATGCCCCGCTGCGCGTGCTCGAGGTCGTAGTCGGCGGCCTGCAGCAGCTTGAGCAGCAGGTTCTCCACGTCCTCGCCCACGTAGCCCGCCTCGGTGAGCGTGGTGGCGTCGCCGATGGCGAACGGCACGTTCAGGATGCGCGCGAGCGTCTTCGCCAGCAGCGTCTTTCCCGTTCCCGTCGGGCCGATCAGAAGCACGTTCGACTTGTCGAGCTCGATGGAAGACTCGTCGCCGTCGGAGTTCGCAAGTCGCTTGTAGTGGTTGTGCACCGCGACGGCGAGCGCGCGCTTGGCTGCGTCCTGGCCGATCACGTACTGGTCGAGGAACTCC
>JBMSXH010000321.1:0-3578 GCA_049425445.1 Phycisphaerales bacterium
GGCCGAACCGACGCGGACGAGATTCGCGCCGCAACCGATGGCGACCTCGTAGTCGCCGCTCATCCCCATCGAGAGCAGATCGAAGCGATCGCCTCCGGCCCGGGCGGTCTTGATGTCCTCGAAGAGCTCGCGGCAACGGTCGAAGGTGCGTCGGGCGAGATCGATCGCCGGCTCGCCATCGGGACCGAGCGGCGCCATGCACATCAGGCCGCGGGCCCGGACGTTGACCATCGTCTCGATCTGGTCGACGAGGTGCCGCGCCGCCGCCGGAGCAACGCCGCTCTTGCTCTGCTCGCCAGCCACGTTGACCTGCACCAGCACCTCGACCGGCGTCTCGCGACGCGTCGCGGCGGCCTGGATCTCCTCGGCGACGCGAAGGCTGTCGACTCCGTGGATCAGACGGCACAGCTCGACCGCCTTGCGCACCTTGTTGCGTTGCAGGTGACCGATCATGTGCCAACGGACCGACGTCGGATGCGACGGATCCCCGGCGGCTTCCGGCAACTGCCGGCGACGGGAGAAGTGCTCCTCGATCTGCGCCGCCCGCTGCACGAGCTGCTGCACGCGGTTCTCGCCGAAATCGACCTGCCCGAGCCCGATCGCCTCGCGGATCAGATCGATCGAAGCGTGCTTGGTGACGGCGATCAGGGCGATCTCGCGTGCATCGCGGCCGGCTCGACGCGCGGCGTCCTGAATCCGCGTGCGAACTTCTCCGATCCGCTCTCGAAGCGAGGTCTCCGCCGATCCGACCGGGGGCGTCTCCGCGATGGACTTCGTCATGGGGACGAGGATAGGTCGCGCATCGCGGGGACACAACTGCGGCAAGGCCTCGGCTCGGCGTGCGATACTCCGCGGCGCGCCCCTTCTCCCGGAGGAATCCACGAACCATGAACGCTTCGTCCAGCGTCACCCGCGAGCCGACCGTCCTGATCGTGCGCGACGGGTGGGGCGAGAATCCGCACCCGGAGCACGACGCCTTCAACGCGATCCGCCTCGCCCGCACGCCGGTCGCCGATCGACTGATTCGCGAGTGGCCCTCGACGCTCATCGCCACCAGCGGAGAAGACGTCGGTCTCCCGAGCGGACCCGATGGCCCGGTCATGGGCAACTCCGAGGTCGGTCATCAGAATCTCGGTGCCGGGCGCATCGTCGATCAGGAACTGATGCGGATCACGCGGGCCATTCGGGACGGGTCGTTCTTCTCGAATCCCGCCCTGCGGGCCGCGTTCGCCCGCGCTCGGGACGGCGGAGGCCGGGTGCACCTGCTCGGCCTCGTCAGCGACGGGCAGGTCCACAGCGATCTTCCCCACCTCTTCGCGCTGCTCGAGTTCGCCGCACGGGAGCGCGTCCCCGGCGATCGAGTCCTGGTGGATGCCATCACCGACGGACGCGACACTTCGCCCAGCGGCGGACTCCAGTACCTCCGCATGGTGGAGGCGCGTCTCGCCGAGCGGGGCGGCGCCGTCGCCTCCGTGATGGGCCGCTACTGGGCCATGGACCGCGACCATCGCTGGGACCGGGTGGCCCGCGCGTGGCGCTGCCTCGTCGGTCCGCCGGAGTCCTTCGCCGAGTCGGCGGAAGCCGCCATCGAGCAGGCCTACGCCCATCCCGAGGACGCCGCTCGGCGAGGCGACGAGTTCATCGCGCCCGTCGCGATCGCCCCGCCCTCGCGGCCGGCGCTGCGAGAGGACGGTCGCATCCGCGACGGGGACGCCGTGATCTTCTTCAACTTCCGAGGCGATCGGCCCCGCGAACTCGTCAAGGCGTTCGTCCTCGACGACGACGCATGGTCGCGCGTCGAGGGTGGCGGCTTCGATCGCGGTCGCCGTCCCAAGGACCTGCTCTTCACGACCTTCACCGAGTATGAACAGGGACTTCCGGTGGAGGTCGCCTTCCTGAAGCCGCCCAAGATGTCCGGCACGCTCGGCGAGACCGTCTCGAAGGCGGGGCTCGCGCAGTTCCGCTGCGCCGAGACGGAGAAGTTCCCGCACGTCACCTTCTTCTTCAACGACTACCGCGAGGAGCCCTTCCCCGGCGAGCGCCGCGAGATCGTGCCGAGCCCCCGCGACGTCGCCACCTACGACGAGAGGCCCGAGATGTCGGCCGAAGGCGTCTGCCAGGCCGTGCTCGATCGCCTCGCGGCGGACGATTGCGAGCCGCTGATCGTCGTCAACTTCGCGAACCCCGACATGGTTGGGCACACCGGGAGCCTCGACGCGACGATCAGGGCGGTGGAGAAGGTCGACGAATGCGTGGGCCGGATCGTCGACGCGACGCTCGCCCGCGGCGGATCGCTGATCGTCACCGCCGACCACGGCAACGCCGAACAGATGAAGGAGCCCTCGAGCGGTCGGCCGCACACTGCGCACACGAACTACACGGTGCCGCTGGTCGTGGTGGGAGAACGACTTCGGGGAGGCGAACTTCGCGACGACGGTCGCCTGGCCGACGTCGCGCCCACGCTCCTCGAGATGATCGGGCTTCCGAAGCCGGCAGAGATGACCGGACGAAGCCTGCTGATCTGAGGTCCGCTCGGGCAACGCCCGCGTCTCGTGGCATCGGCTCGAGGCGCAACGACGACCATTCGTCGAGCGCGACGCGGTCCACGATCGCCGCAAGGGGCGTGCGCCCGCATCGGCGTCTCGCTCGCGCTCGCTGGCTGCTCCGGCGCAAGAGCAGCGTCTCGGCATTTCGGCAACTGCCTGCGAAGCGGGCAGGAGCGGCTTCTACCTTCGGCCCGTCTCGCGGAGCCAACGGGAGCCTCGTCATGCCAACGGTTCTTCGCACGCTTCTCCCCATCACCTCGCCCGAAGCGGTCGCGCCCCCTCGATCGATCCGGACGGCGATCGCCGCGTGCGCGGTCGTGCTGTTCGCCGGATCGTCCGCCTCGGCGGAACTGATCGCCGCCTGGAACTTCAACGCGTGGAACCCGGAGACCGACTTCACCGTCGCCGCCGATCACGGCAGCGGACTGATCGATCTCACCGCGGTCTCGGGCGCACTCAGCGCCTTCGCGGGCACCGCGACCAACGCCTTCGGCGGCGATGCGGCCGGATCGGCGTTGAGCATCGTCGGGCAGGCGCAGAACGGCCGCGCGATCCATCTGTCGGCGGTGACCGGAGCCGCGGAGCGCCTCAGCCTCTCCTTCGCATGCCGGAGGACCGACAGCGGCTTCTCCGACAACCGCGTCGAAGCGTGGGTCGCCGGAGACTGGGTGGAGGTGGGCTCGTTCGCGGGCGGCACGGACTGGCCGGTGCACACCTTCGAGTTCGATGCACCGACCCAGATCTTCGGAGGCCTCACGGAACTGCGGATCACGATCGGGGGCGCGACCTCCGCAACCGGCAACATCCGCTTCGACAACCTGCGCCTCGAGACCCGCAGCGTCCCGACCCCGGGCGCCCTTGCCCTGCTCGGCCTCGGCGCGACCGTCGCCCGAAGTCGCCGCCGCCGCTGAGGCGGAGTCGGGCCCTGACCATCCGACCGGTGCACGGAGGCGCCGGTCGGAGGTCCGCCGCCCGCGTGAAAGCGGCCGAACGAGACGCGACGCGAAGATCGGATGCCGCCCGCGGCCCAGA
>JBMSXH010000322.1:0-3545 GCA_049425445.1 Phycisphaerales bacterium
GCGAGCGCCATCCGCTCGTAGTCGTCGGTGGTGCGGCTCACCATGTGGACGTGCGGGTCGATGTAGGTCACCGCGACCCCTCGCTTCCCGCCCCGCCGGGCTCGAAGCCCTCCCACGCGCCCTTCGCGCCCTTCATGGGCGCCTTCGCGATCGGCTCGGTCGAGGGATCGCTCAGGAGTTCGAGGATCCGCCTCGCCCGATCCGGCTCGCCGTCGAGCAGCACGGCGATGGCCGCGCGAAGGCTGCGGAGCCGGAAGTCCTCGAGCGCCGTCGAGTCCCCCGCCGCGGCCGCTCGATCGACCCGATCGAGGAACGCGGCGACGTCGAGCACCTTCGCGCGATGCTCGAGGAAGTAGCGGTCGATCACGGACTCGCGGCCGATCGGAAGCGTCGGCGGCAAACCGTGCGGAGAGGTGGGCGAGGACATGGAGCGGAGTCTAGGTTCTGTCGGCGTCGATCCGCGCTGATCACTCGCTTCCCGGTCGATCGACCTTCGCCGCGCCGGGCTTCGCCCAGAACTCGATCCGCACCGTCTGCGGCGACTCCTTCGCGTTGATCACCTCGAGTCGCCACGGGCCGGGATCGTCGCTCGCGGCCGCGACCACCGCGAAGGCGTTGACGCGCTCGTCGGAGTCGACTGGATACCCCGTGCGATCGAAGAGGGTCAGGTCGATGTCGATGTCGAGCCGTTCCGATTCGTCGCCGTTCACGACGGCCAACGCGTACACCGCGGTCGGCGAACCCAAGGCCTCGAGCGAGAAGACGACCGCCGGATTCGGATCGCCTGAAGACGCCGCCTCGACGTCGACTCGAACGCGATCCACCCGTCGATAGCCCGCGGCTTCGAGGAGTTCTCGAAGCGTGTCGAGATCGAGTTCGTCGAGTTCGCTGCGAACATCGCGGCAGGCCGGCGGCAGGGAGAACCAGACCTCCTGCGCCGCCTCGGTGGCGCGAGCGAGCCGATCGAAGGCCCGCGCTTCGACGAGGTCGTCAGGCGGTCCGTCCTCGCCGAGGATCTCCATCGCCATCCACGCCTCGTCGAGCCGGCAGGAGAGCAGGTCGATCGAGGCGTAGCCGGCGATCACCGCGGCGCGATCAAGCAGACGCTCCTCGAATGGCGGACAGACGACGTACGCCGAGACCTCGGCGCAGCCGTCGCGGGCATCGTCGGCCGAGATCCGCAATCGAGTCGCGAGCAGCGAGATGAACCGGGCCCTAGCCTCCGAAGCCGACGGATCGATCTCGGGGCCGAAGTCGAAGGCGACCTCGCACACCCACGCGGGATCGTGCGCGGAACCGTCGCGCCACATCTCGTAGGCCTCGAGTTCGTCGGCGGGGATCTCGCGCCACGAGAGCACCACCGCTCGCTCCGCGAGGGCTCGGGTCACGCGGATGGTGGCCTCCTCGGCGCGGCCGGCCTCGGCGGCACTCGAGGGAGTCGGCATCGGCCCGATCGCTCCGAGCAGCGCGGCGACGTCCGCACGCAGGGCGGCCAGCGAGGCCGCCGTCGCCGCAAGTTCGGCGACTTCCCGCTGCCTCGCCGAGACCTGGGCTTCGAAACCCTTGGCGGACTGGACCGCCGCGATCCGTTCCTCGAGCGTCCGCGGCTTCGGCATCGCCGACACGCCTCCCAACGGCACCATCGATTCGACGTGCCGAAGAGGGATCGCGTAGGCCCAATTGAAGTTGCTCGGTTCGCCGTCGTCGTAGACCGCGTTGGCGACGCCGATCAGGCGTCCGGCGAGGTCGGTCACCGGCCCGCCGGACCCGCCCGAGCCGAGGGCGGCATCGAGGAGGTAGGAGGTGTGGCCGTCGGCGAAGCCGAACTGATGGGCCGAGACGAGTCCCCTCGCAAGCGTCGGCGCCATCGTTCCCGGAAACCCATGCACCAGCACCTCGGTGCCACGGGGCAGGAGCCTCGGCATCGAGACCGCCTCGAGCGGCGTCGCCCCTTCGTTCGGCCGCGTCCACTCGAGCACCGCGAGGTCGATCTCCGGATGCACCTGACGCAGCACCGCCGGCGCGGCGACGGCGAGTACCGCGGCGCCTTCGTCATCCTCGGCGACCGTCCGCACGACCACCTCGCCTCCGACCGGGACCGCGCCAAGGACGTGCGCCGCGGTCACGATCGTGCGCGGATCGCGGAAGAGGAAGCCCGTTCCGTAGCCGTCCGGCACTTCGAGATGGACGAGCGAGCGATCGACCCGGGCCGCGATCTCGGCGATCGCGACACGCGGCGAGCGCTCGTCGACGGCCGAGGCGTGGGGTCGGCCTGCCGCGAGGACCGCGAGGCATGCTGCGAGGCAGGAGGCGGCACGGGTGATTCGAAACATGCGACGGGCTCCCTGGAGAGGCCTCGGCGAACGACGTTGCCGCACCTCGGACCGCATCATCGGTCGAGGCGCGACTGCACGGGCACTTGCTCGTTGAAGTCCGCCGCTGCGGCTCGAGAACGCGCCACGCCTAGCGATCCGCAGGTTCTGCGTGCGATCTCGAGGCGAAACAACACCGCCGGCAGTCTCCTGCCGGCGGCGCTCATCGTTCTCCTGGATGTCCCACCCGCACGCGTCGAACTCGATCGACGCGACCGGCGAAGCAGTCGATCAGCCTCGACGGCGGCGGGCTCCGGTCGCCACGCCGATCGCCAGCAGCGCGAGAGCCGCCGGCGCCGGCACGTAGGTCACTTTGAAATGGCCATTGATGACCACCTGGTCGTCTCCTTCGAGGGCGAACGCCAGGATCAGGCCGTACGACGAAACGACGCTCTGCGGTCCCGCACCGGCGTTGGCGAAGAAGAAGTTGACGCCGGCCGGCGAGGCGGGCACGCCGAACGGTGCGGTGCCCACCTGAAGGGCGGTGACATTGTCGATCAGACCCTGCATCAGCGGCAGATTGCCGTTGTTGGAGAAGTCCGTGCCGCCGGTCGAGGAACCATCGAGTTCGAAGACGGTTCCCAGCGCGAGACCGGACAGAAGGGTCCCGCCGCTCCACGGCGTCGCGATCCCGGTCGAGATGAAGAGCGTGTAGTAGTGAAGCTGTCCGCTGGTGTTCGTGACCGTGATCGAATAGTCGATGGTGTCCGTGTCGCCAGCCGAACCCCCGAGCACCCCGTTGGAGGCGGGCTGCGTCGAAAGGCTGACGCTGTAGTCCATCGCGGACTGCCCGAAGCCGGTGCCGCCGAGGAACGTCCATGCACCGCCATTGGGCGACTGGAACGCGTTGTTGTTGAAGAGATCGAAGTTGCCGCTCGAGGACGACATCGAGAGATCCAAGGAAGGATCTCCGGTGAACCCGGCGAGGCACGTTGAAGCCGTCAAGGCAGCCGCGGCTGCGGAGAGAACGAAGTGGGACCGCACGAAGGACTCTCTTTCTCCCTTCGTTCCCTCCCGACTTGTGCTGGAAAGTTACTCCCGGTCTGCCCCTCGTCCAGTAAGAGGTGTCAAAAAACTCGAATCTCCCGGTCGAGACCTCCCGGGGCTCGACCGCCGGCGTGAACGCCCCCCCGAATCCGCGTTTTCAGCGGAGAATCGCCCTCCCACGCCATG
>JBMSXH010000323.1:0-3542 GCA_049425445.1 Phycisphaerales bacterium
GAAGGCTCGCTTCATGCGCGATCCGAAGGCGGTGCTGAAGGAGTACGGGCTTGAGGTGCCTGATGGGATGGACGTGAAGGTGGTGGAGAACGCCGACAACTGCGTGCACATCACGCTGCCCGCGGCGCCCGGCCGGTCCATGGACCTCTCGGACGACGAACTGAGCCACGCGGCGGGGGGTTCAGATCTCAACTCATGCTATACAACTGAAGCATGTTGCTGAATCATGTTGATGGGATGGACGTGAAGGTGGTGGAGAACGCCGACGACTGCGTGCACATCACCCTGCCTGCGGCACCGGCAGGTCACATGGACCTCTCGGACGACGAACCGAGCAACGCGGCGGGGGGGAGTGCCGACGCCGCCGCTGGCTGCTACGTTTGTACGACGAGTTCAAACGGCGAACGAACTGCAAGCCAGCACCAACGATCTCGTCGTCGAGGTCGAGCGGCCCTTCGGCCCCGGCCACGACGGCGCTGCTGATCAGTGGAACCGCCGTGCCCGTCGAAGTCAGCATGAGTCCTTCCATGGGCGTTGATCCATCGATCCTGTCATGGGAGTTGATCGAATCGGCGCTCGATATGCCCGAGCGGATCGAGTTGTTCCGCCGTCGTCACGACGCGTTCAAGCCCGATCCTGAGCGAGCCGCGGTTCTGCTGCGCCGGTGGCGATCGATGCTCGGTCGCGACGACGCCCAGACGATGGACGATCGGCTGGCGCAACTCGGTGTCGCCCCGTCGGAGTTCGCGTCGGTGGTCGGTTGCATCGACGCCTCGGCGGCGACGGATGTTGCGGCGGCGACCTGGATGCCGCCACTCGAGGAAGTGCTGGCCTGGGACGGTGCCTGCGACGAGGACGGCCTGCCGCAGGCGGAGTACCTCTCGATCGGCGAGGAGAAGCCGATCCCCTTCGAGCATGCGCTGGTTCCGTGGGTCGACGTCGCCACGGCTCGACTGCGTGCCCGGATGCCGGATCTCGACGATCGGCTCGGTGCCGAGGTTCTCCGCGCGCAGCAGCGGCGCCTGCTGGAGGATCTCGCGAAGTTCGCCCGCTTCGCCGGCATCGCCGCGCTCGAGCAGAACCGTCTGGGTCTCTACGACGGCAACGACTTCGCGTTGGGCATGCTGGCGGCCACGCCGCCCCGGGTCGCGTACGCCCGGGCGGTCCGGGAGATGGTCGGTCGCGAGGCGACGGCCTGGGCGAAGCGATACCCGGCGTTGGCGCGGCTGCTGGCCGTGCGAGTGAATGCGTGGGGGCGCGGCCTCGGCGAGTTCCTCGATCGGCTCGAGGAGGATCGGTCGATTCTCGGGAAGACCTTCGGCGGTGGCAGCGCGATCGGGGCGCTGTCGAAGCTCGCCTTTGGATCGGGCGACAGCCACAACGGAGGCAGGTCGGTCGCGGTGTGCACGTTCGACTCGGGGGTTCGCGTGGTCTACAAGCCGCGCAGCTGCCGCGTCGACACGGCCTTCGCCGAGATCGTCGAGTCGGCCAACGCCATGCTTCCGGACGATCTTCGTCTTCGAGTGCCGCGCACCGTCGACCGAGGTCGGTGGGGCTGGGCCGAGTTCATCGAGTCGGCCCCCGGGGTCGACCTCGACGATCTCCGCCGGTACGCGCGGCGGATGGGTTCGTTGTTGGCGGTGATCCACCTGCTTCAGGGCAACGACTTCCACCTCGAGAACGTGATGGCGGTGGGTGGGGCGCCGGTCCCGATCGACCTCGAGACCGTGTGCGTTCCGGAGGCGCTGATCGAGGATCTCGGCGAATCGGTGGATCCGGTGGCCCGACGGGTATCGCACTCGGTGCTGCGGACCCTGCTTCTGCCGCAGGTCATGGGATATCGAGGCGCCGGGAGAATCGGCAATCTCGGGGCAGCGCGCCTGCAGGTGGAGAAGCGGTCGAGCTCCACGGTCTGGGAGTTGACGCGGCTGAACACCGACTTCCAGAGATGGGTCAGGTCCAAGCCCACCGAGGTGAAGCGCCCCGAATCCGAGGCGTGGCTGGAGTCCGGCGAGATGCTCGAGTCCGAGGAGCAGATGCGCCTGACCCAGGAGGGATACCGCGCGGCGTACGAGGCGTTCCTTCGCCGCCGATCGATCTGGGCAGGCGACGGCTCGCCGATCCGAAGGCTCGACGACGCCCTCGTCCGCGTGCTCAATCGCGCGACGAACGTCTATGTCCGGCTGATCCAGCAGTCCTGCGAGGCGGAGCACCTCGTTTCAGGAGTCGATCGCTGGATCGCCATCGATCGCGCATCGCTTGCGACCACGCCGAACAGCGACCGCGAGGCGATGCAGACCCCGCGGATCCTCGTGAAGGCCGAGTCGGAGTCGATGCGGGACGGCGATGTGGCCTACTTCGTGGCTCGAGGTCGTGGCACGACCTATTGGACGATCGATCCGGCGACTGCGGAAGCCGTCGAACTGGCCGGAACCCGGCTCGGTCGCTCCGCGGTGGACCAGGCGCTGGCCCAGGTCGAGCGGATGGGCGCGGACGATCTCGCGTTGCAGATGACGCTTCAGGGCGACGCCTACCGGACTGCGGTTGCGAGTCTCGAGCGATCTCTGCACGGCGGCGGGACCCGGGGATTCGGCACCGCCGACGCCGAAGATGGGCCCGAGCGACCACTGCGCGAGGCGCTGATCGACGTCCTCGACGGCATGCTCGATCAAGGCATCGTGTTCGAGGATGGCGTGAACTGGATCGACGTCAACCTCGATCCCGGGCAGGGCGTCGTTCGGCCGTCGACTCTCTCGACCGACCTGTACAGCGGACTCGGGGGCGTCGCGCTGGTGTTCGAACGGGCGTACCGATCGCTTGGAGACCGTCGATATCTCGAGGCGGCGGAGCGATGCCTGCGGCTGGAGCACGAGAACTGGCAACGGTCGCCGGCGGCCCGCGACCGCTGGACCCGATCGACGCCTGAGGGCGTCGGAGTTCGGGCGGGCCTCGTCGCCGGATGGTGGGCGCTCGGCCGCCACGAGGGGCATGGGGCCTACCGAGCGTCGGCTCGGGAACTCGCGACATCGCTGACCGATCGCACGATCAGCAACGACCACGGCTACGACATCGTCGCGGGAAGCGCCGGCTACATCCTCCTGCTGCTTCGACTGGCCAAGGAGGAGCCGATCCCCGGACTTGGCGAGGTGGTCTCGCGTCTTGCCGATCATCTCGTGGCTTCGGCGAGCACCATGGACGGTCCGGGCTGGAAGGGCACGAGTCGGCAGTTGCCGCTGTGCGGATTCGGACACGGCCGGGCGGGCATCGCCCTGGCGCTGCTGGAAGCCGGAGCGCTGCTCGATCGGCGCGACCTCCGCACGTTCGCTGAACGCGTCTTCGAGGCGGAGCATCGCCTTCGCGGCGACGAGCCGGCGAAGGGCTGGCCGGACTATCGAAGCGTCGCCCCCGCGGACCGGTCGTCGGCGATCATGGGTTCCCCGCAGTGGTGCAGCGGCACCGAGGGCATCGCCCTCTCGCGAGCCGCGGCGCTGCACTTGTCGGACCAGGCGTTCCTGCAGGACGATCTCGACTTCGCCCTCGAA
>JBMSXH010000324.1:0-3516 GCA_049425445.1 Phycisphaerales bacterium
CGAGGGGCTCGCGCCCGACTTCGATCCCTGCGGCGCGACCGGCGCGGGCGTCACCGCGGTCGTCATCGACTCGGGCATCGCGCTCGACCACACCGAGTTCGCGGGACGCATCGTCGCCGACCGCTCGTTCGCGATGACCGGTCCGCCCAACGGCGAGGACATCGAGGGTCACGGCACCCACGTCGCGGGCACGATCGCAGGCTCGACGGTCGGCGTCGCGCCGCAGGCGAAGATCGTCGCGCTTCGCGTGGAAGAGACGAACGGCGAGATCCTCGCCAGCAGCTGGATCGCCGCGATCAACTGGACGCTCGTCCCCGGCAACGTGGATCGGCCTGCGGTCATCAACATGTCGCTCGGCGGCGCCGCGGCGGGCCTCTCGCTCGTGCAGGAGCAGATCATCGGCTACGCGACCGTCGCGGGAATCCCGGTCGTCGTGGCAGCCGGCAACTTTTCGCACCCTGCGACGTGGGTTGTGCCGAGCACGGCGGTCTTCGCGATCACGGCGGGAGCGACGGATCTCGACGATCGCGCCGCGCTCTTCTCCAACCACGGTTCGATCGTCGACATCTGGGCGCCCGGCGCCGGCATCGTGTCGGCGGACTGGAAGCGGCCCGACGGTGGGCTGACGACGCTGTCCGGCACCTCGATGGCGACTCCCTGCGTCGCGGGCGCCGTGGCGCTCTTCCTCGAGACGCAGGTCACCGCCGAGGATCTCGCCGTGCGGCCCTCGACCATTCCCGGCCGTGCCGCGATCTGGCTCGCCCGCAACGCGGCGATCGGCGTCCTGTCGGATGCGAGCGATCCGCGCCTCGGTTCGCCCGGCGGCAACGGCACGCTTGGCGGTGCGTCGAACCGCCTGCTGCAGGCCTGCACGACTTCCACGGGCATCGTCTGCGACGAGCCCCTCGTGTGGCACGATGGCGCGGCTTCGCTCGTCTTCGGCGACGGCATCGCGCCGCTCGGTCCCGACTCCGTCTGCGAACGGGTCGTGTGGAGTCCCGACGGACCGGTGGCGCTCACGATCAACTGGGTCTCGATCCTCGTCGATCTGGCGTCGGGCCTGGCCGCGGAGGTCTCCGTCACCGACATCGCGACCGGCGAGGTGGTCTGGTCGAGCGATCGGCTCGCGGGAGGCGGGTCCTACTCGGAGCAGCTGGCGATGGCCAATCGCTTCTGCAGGTCGACCTCGAACGCCGGTCTGCTGGTGCGCTGGCAGGGACGTCCCGGACACGACGTCGTGGGCTACGGCTACACGATGACCGCGCGCGTTGCGGGTGGATGCCCGGGCGATCTCAACGGCGATGGCGCCGTCGACGGCACGGATCTCGGGCTGCTCTTCAGCGCGTGGGGGGCATGCCCGGTCGGCGCCGCGTGCCCGGGCGACCTGACGCTCGACGGCATGGTCGGCTCAGACGATCTCGCGGCGCTGCTCGGTGCCTGGGGCGGCTGCCCGCTCTTCGTGGCTGCCCCATACCTCGCCGGATGCAACGGCGAACTGCTGCACAAGAGCTTCGTCGGCGACACCTACCTCGACTGCGGCTCGCGCGGCATCGCGCCGTCGCCGGTGCTGCTGCCGAACGTGATCGCGGTCGCGCAGGCGTGCTGCGAACTCGCCGACTTCGACCTCGTGCCGGGCAATCCCGTCGGCATCGGCCTCAGCGACGAGACCGGCGCCTGCATCGCTCCGGACGGCTCGTGCATCGAGGCGACCACCATCGACTGCGCCCTGGCGGGCGGGTACTTCGTCGGGCGCGGGCTCGGCTGCGAGGCGGTCGATCCGGTCGTCTCCGGCGAGGCGCTGCCCGCACCGCCCGGCTCGATCACGACCGGCTGGGCGATCGACTGGACGAACTGGTTCGAGTCGGAGGTCTCGCAGGTGTTCACCGCGCCGCCGGCGCCGTCGATCCGCTGGCGTCAGGAACTGCCGCCGGGCATCTTCGGCCTTTCGCGGCTGTCGTTCCCGGCGCAGGTGGGTTCGATGAGCCTCTCCAAGCCCAACTACGCCTCGCTCGGGCAGGGCGGCCGGTACCCCGTTCCGCAAGCGTCGCTCCCGTTCGAGGTGATCGTCGAGTTCCGCGACGGCGGCGAGCCGATCGTCGTGGGCGGCGTGGCACGGGCGGCGCCGATCGCTTCGAGCGTCGCGCCGATCTTCAATACGTACTTCTTGTTCACGCTCGAAGGTCTCCTCGCAGGCTCCGATCGCGAGATCGCCTCGATCGAGATCGGCTGCTTCCGTGAGCGAACGCTCGCGCCCTCGGGCAGCGTCAATCTCAGCCTCGCGGGCCGCGCTGCCGAGTCGGGCGAGACGCCGGCGGAGTTCTCGCCCGATGGCGGCCGCACCTGGCTCGTCGGCGACCTGCCGGTGCAGATGGGATTGTGCATCACGCCGTAGGCTGCGCGGAAGACACGAGCGTCCCCCGCCGCGGCACTCCTGCTAGGGTGCCGGGTTCGATGCCGAGCCAGACCGCCGCTCCCGCGACCGCGCAGTCCCACTCGGGACTGAGCGCAGCGGGTGTCGCGGCGGGCGGGGGCGCGCTTCTCTGTTGGACGGTCACGCCGCTCTTCGTCGAGTATCTCACCGGCAGCTTCGATCTCTGGGCAAGCAACGGCTGGCGCTATGGCCTCGCGGCGCTGATGTGGCTGCCCTACCTGGTGTGGACGCTCGTGCGTCGCCGCGTGCCCGGTTCGGTCTGGCGGCGGGCGCTGCTGCCGGCCTTCTTCAGCACCGTCGCGCAGATCGCCTTCGTCGCAGCCTTCTACTACACGGGGCCGGCGCAACTGACGTTCGGGCTGCGCATGCAGATCGTGGCGACCGCGATCGGCGCCGCGATCCTCTTTCCCGCCGAGCGCGAGGTGATCCGCCGCTCGACCTTCCTCGTCGGCGCGCTGGCGGTGCTCGCGGGCGTGGTGGGGGTGGCGGCGTTCGCGCCGGGAGCGGTCGAGGCGGTCGAGGGCGAGGGCCTCGTGCAGGCGGCGCTCGAGCCGACCGGCGACTCGAACCTCTTCGGCATGTTCCTCGCTGCAATCGCGGGCATCGGATACGCGGGCTACGCGATGAGCGTTCGCAAGTGCCTCGCGGGCGTGAGCGCGAAGCTCTCCTTCAGCGTGATCAGCCTGTACGTCGGGGTGGCGCTGCTCATCCTGATGCTCCTGTTGTCGGAGTCGCCAGCCAGTCAGCTTGCCGCGATCGACGGATGGCAGTGGATCTGCGTCCTGCTCTCGGTGGTGTTCGGGCTCGCGGCCGGTCACGTCATCTACTTCGTCGCCATGGAACGCCTCGGCGTCGCGCAGGCGACGGGCATCGTGCAGTTGCAGCCCTTCACGGTCGCCGCGGCCAGCTTCCTGATCTTCGGCGAACTGCTCGCCCCAGCGCAGCTGCTCTGCGGCACGGTCGCGGTCGGCGGTGCCGCCATGATGCTCTACACCCAGCACCTCGTCGCGCGTCGGCGAAGGCTCGATGCGCGACGCGAGTTCGACGAGTTCCCGCTGAACGAGGCGGTGGCGCTCGAGGAGGCG
>JBMSXH010000325.1:0-3505 GCA_049425445.1 Phycisphaerales bacterium
CGCCCGGGCGTTCCGGTTCGTGCCGGCCATCGCCGACTGACCCCCACCCGCCCATTTCCCCGAAGATCCGGCCAATCCTCCCCCGGAGGCGGATCCCAAGGTTGCCCCTCCGCGAAATGGGGCGAAACTCCCGACTCCCCCGCTTGCTGCGACGTCCCAGCCGTCCGGTCCTCCCGTTTCGGAGACCCGCGTCGATGTCCAAGTCCGAACGCTTCCCGCTCGCCGTGCTGCTCGCCACGACCGTCGTCGCGGCGCCGATCGCCGTCGCGACCGCGGCACCGCCCGCCCGAGCCAACCGGATCGCCATCGCGCCCCCGCCTTCGGCGCGCATCGCCTCGCTCGACGAGGTCGTCTCGATCGACGAGGTCTTCGTCTCCGATCTCGAGGACGACGCGACGAACGAGCCGGGCCTGCGTCGGTATCGCCTCGGAAGGGTCGGCGAGGTTCGCGCGATCGAGTCCGCGACCTCGCCGTGGGTCTGGGAAGGCCGCGTGCGGAACGACGCGACCGGCACGAATGGCTGGCTGCTGGCGATCGCCACGAGCGTCGGTCCGGTCGTCGCGTACGACCCCGGCGACGGCGCCGTCGTGCAGGCGATCCCGCTCGACGAGGACACCCTGCGAATCGTGCGGCGTCCCGGCGCGTTCCCACCCTGCCTTGGCGGCATCGCACCCGACGCGGCGGCCCCCGAGGGCGGCATCGCGGGGCTCTGCGACGACGGCTCGATCCTCGATGTGCTCCTCAAGTGGACTCCCAACGCGCAGACGGAGGCGGGCGGCGCGGTCGCCATTCGTGCGATCGCCGAGGCGTCGGTGGCGCTCTCGAACCACGTCTACGCCTCGAGCGGCGTGTCGCTTCGCATGCGGGCCGTCGGCATGGGAATCACCGAGCCCTTCGATGGCGATGCCCAGAGCGGCGTGCTCTCGGCGCTGCGGATCGCCGACGACGGAGTCCTCGATGCCGTGCACGGCGAGCGCGACGCGCTCGGCGCTGATCTCGTCGCATTGCTGACCGGCCAGAGCCCCTCCTATTGCGGCGTGGCCTATCTCCTCGGCACCGATGCACCCAACTGGGGCTTCAGCGTGACGGTGTGGGACTGCGCCGTCGGCGGTCTCACCTTCACGCACGAGCTCGGGCACAACCAGGGCTGCTGCCACGCGCCGGGCGACGGCGGCGGCTGCACCTCGGGCGGCGTCTTCCCCTACTCGGTCGGCAATCGCTTCTTCGGCGACAGCGGCCAGCAGTGGCGCACCGTCATGGCCTACTCGCCCGGCACGCGCGCGATCCGCCTCTCGAGCCCGGTGGTGCTGCAGGACGGCGTGCCGACCGGCACCGCCGACGCGGACAACGCCCGCACCCTCGTGGAGACCGCCGAGACGATGGCGAACTTCCGCTGCGCGATCCCCTCGTCGGACGGACCGATCCAGTACGAGTCTCCGGCCTTCGCGCCGCCGACCGGCGGCGAGGCGATCGAGTTCGAAGTCGCATCGATCGCCCCCGCGGCGCCCAACACCGTCGCGATCATCTCGATGACCGGCCGCGCCGACCACGACGGCACGAACGAGCTCTTCTCGCTTCGGCTCAACGGACGCACCTTCGGCATGGTCTTCGGCGCCACCGGCACCGAATGCCGCCCGGCGGGCCGCGACACGGTCGTGCCCGCGAGCATCTTCAACGAGGCGCTCGCGCTCGGCCCCGCCACGGGGCTGAGCGTCCTTCGCGTGGGCTCCACCTTCGCCGTCGGCGACGACTGCCTCGAGGCGGAGATGCGCTTCTCGATCCGATATGCGATCGATCCGGCGTGCGGCACCGAGGACTCCGACGGCGACGGTCTCCCCGACGGCTGCGACGGTTGTCCGCAGGATCCCGCCAAGGTCGCGCCCGGAGCCTGCGGGTGCGGCGAGGCGGACGTCGATGCCGACGGCGACGGCACCGCCGACTGCCTGCAGACCTGCCCGGCCGACCTGACCGGCGACGGCGAAGTGGGCGGCGCCGATCTCGCGCAACTGCTGCAGCAGTGGGGCTCCGCCGGCAGCGGCGACCTCACCGGCGACGGCGCGATCGACGGCGCCGATCTCGCGCAGCTGCTCGAGCAGTGGGGCGCCTGCCCCTGACGCGATCGTCGGACGGCGACGCGATTCAGGGCCTTCGCAGCGTGATCCCCCGCACGTTCGCGACCGCCTCGCCGGGCTTCGAGGCCGCGCGAAGGATCGCGCGGTGCGAGCCCCACGGAAGCGTGACCCGCCCGAGGTCGAGCGTGCGGTACTCCTGCCAGCCGCCGGTCGCAGGCACCGTGAACGCGAGCGCACCGCCGGGCTCGAAGACGAGTTCCATCTCGGCACCCGCCGACTCGTCCTTGCACGCGATCTCGATCGACACCTCGAACTCGCCGCCCTGATCGACGCCGATCCCGATCGGCCACGACGCCGTCGCGCTTGGATCGAGCCAGTAGCCGAGGTTGTGACGCACCTCGCCGATCACGCCGACCCGTTCGACGCGCAGCGACGGCCCTTCGAGCGTCGCGTCGTGCGGCGAGAGTTCGATCGAGCCGTCCGCCGAAGGAAACACGAGGAACGCCATCGGATCGACGTCGCCCTCGAGCTCGAGGGCGATCACGGTGCAGGCCGGATCGACGGGATCCTTCGGCACCTCGATCACGAGGCGCCCGGCTTCGCGATCGCTCGACGCGAACGCCAGTCCGCCCTCACCGCCGAGGATCCTCGCCGAGCGGACCGCGCCCTGCATGGGCACCATCAGCCGCCCGTCGCGCGGCCAGTCGAAGACCATCAGATGGAGCGTGCCTTGCTTCTGCGTCGCTCGCCCCCACGGCAACTTGACGAACGGGCTCGCGGTGGTGCCGTGGATCGCCTCGCCGTTCACGCGCATCCACCGTCCGAGCCCGCGCCGCGACTCCTGCGCCGGCGCGGGCCCGCGGCCGGTGGCGCACCGTCAGGCTCTGGCGGGGGAGCGGGCCGCCGGCAGCCATCGAACACCGCATTCGGTGCGATGGCGCCACAGGGGCTCGGTATTCAGGGCGTCGTCTCGAAAAGCCGCGAAAAGTCGATTCGCCTCTACAACGGCGCAGGCACATACGACGCATGGCTTTTTGTCGGGACCGCTGCAGTGATGCAGGGAGGCACCGCAGCCGGTGGCGGTCTCTCGAATGCGCCTCGACCGGGACTGCCCCAGAATCCTGGTGGCGTCTTAGCGACACCATTCGGGCAACCGAGCCCTTTCAGCCCACCCGGCGGTGGAAGTCCGTTCGGCACTCCTACCAGCACGCCGCCGGCGGTGCCGATGTTCGGCGCCCCGTCGACGCCGTTCCAGCCACAGCCGCCCGGGTTCCGACCGGCGGCAGCACCACCCGGCAGCACCACGCCGTTTCCGAGTGGCACGCCGGTGTTCGGAGGCGGAGGGTCACGCCCGCCCGTCACGCCGCCGCCCGCGTGGCGGCCACGTTGATCCGGATAGTTCCCTCATGTACGGAGGTTGCTCATGCAGATGG
>JBMSXH010000326.1:0-3500 GCA_049425445.1 Phycisphaerales bacterium
GCCCGCCTCTTCATGAAGGACGTGCTCGCGTCGAAGGACATGCTCTACGACGAGGAGCACGACCGCGACCGCCTGCGGCGCGACGCGCTGCTCGACACTCCGGTCACCGACTTCGAACTCTCGGTGCGGGCCCGCAACTGCCTCAAGAAGATGCAGATCCGCACGCTCGGCGATCTCCTCAAGATCACCGAGGCGGAACTGCTCTCCTACAAGAACTTCGGCGAGACGAGCCTCACCGAGATCAAGGAGATGCTCTCGGCCCGCGGGCTTCGCCTCGGCCAGGGTCTCGAGGGCGGCGCGTACGCCCGTGTCCGCAAGGACATCATCGATCAGCTTCGCGGCAAGGCGTCGGACGCCGTGCTCAACAAGCCGATCTCCTCGCTCGAGCTCTCCGTGCGTGCCCGCAAGGCGCTGCAGCTTCTCAACATCGCGACGATCGGCGAGCTCGCCGCGCGGACCGAGGCGGAGCTGATGGGCGTCAAGAACTTCGGCACCACCAGCCTCGACGAGATCAAGAAGAAGCTCGGCGACCACGGCCTCTCGCTGCGAGCCCTCGAGCCCGGCGAGGAGTGATCCCTGGATCGATCGACCGCGGGCGGGGGCCTTCGCGGTGATCTGAGCGGCGACTCGGCCTTCGCACGGCCGCGTCGCGGTCTTGCCGCTCGCCGCTCCATCGGTCGAGGGCGGACCGGTCCTGCGGGCCGCGTGGCCGGCGCGTCAGTCCCGGACGGCCTTGAGGGTCACGAGGTCCTGCACGTCGAGCAGGCCAAGTGGCCGCCCGTCGCGATCGACCACCGGGATCTCGTCGAGCCGACGCTCGCGCACGAGGCGCACCGCGTCGCGGACCTGCTGTTCACTGGTGAGGTGCACGGGGCTTCGCGTCATCACCTCGCGGATCGGACGGGCCAGGCCTGCGGCGCCCTCGCGGTTGACGAGCCGACGGAGATCGCCGTCGGTGAAGATTCCCGAGAGCCGTCCGTCGACATCGACGAGCAGCACCGCACCGGCACGGCGATCCTCGCCGGAGGGGCGGATCGCCTCGGCGACCGGCGTGGTGTCGGCGAGCACCGCGAGGTTCCGGTCGACCCGGAAACGCAGCACTTCGACCACCGGTCGCATGCCGAGTCCGAGCATGCCGCCGGGATGGTGCTTGTGGAAGTCGTCCGCCGCGAAGTTCCGCCGTGCGGAAAGGGCCAGCGCCAAGGCGTCGCCCATCGCGAGCATCACCGTCGTCGAGGTGGTCGGGGCAAGGTTGTGCGGGCACGCCTCGACGATGTCGCCCATCGGAAGATGGACGTCGCAGAGCCGGGCGAGGCCGGAGCCGGGCTTCGTCGAGATGCCGATCCGTGGAACCCCGTCGGCCTTCAGGATGCCCGCGAGTGCCACGACCTCCTCGGTCTCGCCGCTCGCGGAGAGCAGCAGGGCCGCATCGCCGCGGCGGATGCGCCCGAGGTCTCCGTGCACCGCCTCGGAGGGATGGACCACGTGGGAGGGCTGTCCGAGGCTCGAGAAGCTCGCGGAGATCTTGGCCCCGACGAGTCCGGACTTGCCCATGCCCGAGACGACCACGTGGCCGTGGCAGGCTTCGAGAAGGTCGAGGGCCGCCGTCCACGCGGCGGCCGTGCCGGGATCGCGGACCACCGCCGTCGCGACCCGCTCGATCGCCGACGCCTCGGTGCGAAGCACCTGCTCGAGCAGCGAGGATTCGTCCGTTCGGGAGGGAATCACGGCCATCGGGAGATGCTACCTCCGAAGCGTGGCGGTTCGTTCGCCTGCTAGTCTCCACGCATGGCCGACGGATCGACCATGCCCTCCGAGACCGCTCCCAGCCACCCGGCTGCCTCGACGCCCACGGGCGGGCGACGGGCGTCCGAGGGAGGGGGCGAGTACCTCGTCCGCCTCGAGCAGTTCCAGGGGCCGCTCGACCTGCTGCTCTTCCTGATCCGGAGGGCCGAGGTCGACATCCACGACATCCCGATCCACGAGATCACCGAGCAGTACCTCGAGCACCTCGGGGAACTCCATCGGATCGACATGGAGACGGCGGGGGAGTTCCTGGTGCTCGCCGCCACGCTCGTCGAGATCAAGGCGAAGTCGCTCACGCCGCGCGAGGAAGGCAGCGACGGCTCCGACGCGGCCGAGGCGCTCGCCGGACTCGATCGCGCCGATCCGCGGCTCGATCTGGTGCGACAGCTGCTCGCCTACCAGCGCTTCCGCGACGCGTCCGAGGCGCTCGAGAGTCTGCGACAGGAACACGCGCGACGCCACGAGGTTCGGGTGGGCGTCGACGAACCTGCCCAGCCGACGCCGGAAGAGGACGAGGAATCGTCGATCGAACTCGAGGACGCGCACGTGCTCGATCTGCTCGAGGCGTTCGAGCGGATCATCGCCGCGGTCGATCTCGATCGGCTCGGCGATCACCGCGTCGAGATGGACGAGACGCCGCTGGCGCTCCATCAGGCGGACCTCATCGATCGGCTCGAGCGAGCACCAGGACGAAGGCTCTCCCTGCAGGAGGCGTTCGCGGGACGCCGACGTCTCGAGATGATCGGCCTCTTCCTCGCGACGCTCGAGCTTGCGCGGAGCCAGCGACTGGCGATCCGTCAGGCCGAGGGCGAGGCGGGACTCGTGGCGCCGATCGAGATCGAACTGCTCGAGCCGACCGAGGCCGCGGCTCCGGCGGTCAGCCCGGCGACCTCCTGATCGGAAGCACTCGCCAGTCGGCGAGGCTCCGCCAGAGCCACTCGATCGGTCCGATCGCGAAGGCGCGCAGCCAGAGGCCGGTGAGCACGATCTGGGCGATCCACACGCCGACCACCACGAGCCACAGGTGCACGCGGTCGACGAGGCCGAACCAGCCCAGGCCATGGCCGTTGAAGATCGTCGTGCAGGCGA
Organism: Phycisphaerales bacterium; assembly: GCA_049425445.1. Classification (GTDB taxonomy): domain Bacteria; phylum Planctomycetota; class Phycisphaerae; order Phycisphaerales; family SM1A02; genus VGXO01. The sequence goes on from JBMSXH010000326.1 coordinate 2,896, forward strand.
GGGTTTGGAAGAGGTAGTTGCTGAAGCTCGTGCGGCCGACGGCCTCGAGCGACGGCAGCAGCCAGGCGGGTCGCCCGATCGTCGCGAGGAAGAGGATCAGGCACGCCCAACCGAAGCCTCCGAACAGGCTCCCGAAGTAGTTGAAGATCGAGCCGATCGACATCGCGTCGTCCATGGCGTAGGCGATCGCCTCGTTGCGGGCGAGGCCCCAGCCGCTGATCGCCAGCCCGAGCGCGAAACCGGTCGCCGCGCCCGCGAGATAGGCCGAACGCGGCCAGGTCGCCGAGAAGAACCCGCTTCGAAGAAGTGCGATTCCAAGAAGCATCAGCGCCGTCACCCGCCAGAGCGACCAGAACCCGAAGACGACCGTCTGCATGAGCGCCGCGTTCGCCGCCCGTTCGGGCATCTGCTCGAGCCAGGATCCCTGCATGGCGACGATCGTCGCGCGGATCTGCTCCGGCGGTGGGAACCAACCCGCCTGCATCTCCGCGAGGGCATCCGGCGGCATCAACGGCATGGCGATCGCCAGCAGCAGCCAGGCGCCGATCGGCACGAGAAGCAGCGGCAGGGCGATCGAGACGAGCCAGATCGCGCCGAGCCGCCGC
>JBMSXH010000327.1:0-3476 GCA_049425445.1 Phycisphaerales bacterium
CTCCGCCTCCGAGACGGCGGCACCCTCCACCGAGGAGGAGATCGTCGAGGTCGCGAACATCCCCGGCATCCTCCGCACCCTCGGCGAGATCGGGCGACGGGGCATCGAGGTGAAGCGCTTCAAGGGTCTCGGCGAAATGGACGCGGAGCAGTTGTGGGAGACCACGATGGATCCCGCCAAGCGCACGCTCATGAAGGTCACCTGGGACGCCGCAAGCGAGGCGGAGACCCTCTTCTCGACCCTGATGGGCGAGAACGTCGAGCGACGGCGCCACTACATCGAGAAGCACGCGCTCGAGGTGAGGAACCTCGACGTGTGATCGGGCTTCGGACGCTCCGGCGCCGACGCCTTCCCTTGTTGGACTCCGTGGACCTGTCAGACTGTCCGCCGTGTCCGACCGCCCGCTGATCCGACTGCTCCGCTACGCCCGTCCCCAGCGGCGCCGCATCGCGTGGGCGGTGTGCTGCTCGGTGATCAACAAGCTGCTCGATCTCGCGCCGCCCTTCATCATCGGAGCCGCCATCGACGTCGTGGTCCAGCGGCAGGACTCGCTGGTGGCCCGATGGGGATTCCCCGATCCCACGTCGCAACTGGTGCTGCTGGGGGTGGCGACCTTCCTGGTCTGGGCGGGCGAGAGCCTCTTCGAGTGGTTTCTCGGCGTCGCCTGGCGAGGACTCGCCCAGGACATCCAGCACCACGCCCGAATGGACGCCTTCTCCAACGTCGAGCGTCTCGAGCTCGGCTGGTTCGAGGACCGCTCGACCGGCGGCCTGCTCGCGGTCCTCTCCGACGACGTCAACCAGCTCGAGCGGTTTCTCGACGGCGGCGCGAACGACCTCATCCAGTTGGCGGTGACCGGCATCGCGGTCTCGATCGCCTTCTTCGCGATCTCGCCGGAGGTCGCGTGGTGGGCGATGCTTCCCGTGCCGCTGGTCGTCCTGGGCTCGCTGTGGTTCCAGCGCCGTCTCGAGCCTCGCTACGCCGAGGTCCGAGCACGGGTCGGCGTCCTCAACGCACGCCTCTCGAACACGCTCGGCGGCATGGGGACGGTCAAGAGCTTCACCGCCGAGGACGAGGAGCGACGCGGCCTCGAACGCGAGAGCCTCGCCTATGCCGAGGCGAATCGAAGCGCGATCGTCCTCTCGAGCGCCTTCAGTCCGCTCATCCGCATCGTGATCCTGGTGGGATTCACGGTCACCCTCGTGTACGGCGGGCACCTCGCGCTCGAGGGCGTCCTCGCGGTCGGCGCGTACGGCCTGCTGGTCTTCCTGACCCAGCGCCTGCTCTGGCCGTTCACCCGCATCGGCGCGGTGCTCGACCTCTACCAGCGAGCGATGGCCTCGACGCGACGGGTCCTCGATCTGCTGGACGTCGACCCTCGCATCGTCGACGGCCCGCGGTCGCTCGCCAAGGCCGAGGTCCGCGGGGAGGTCCGCTTCGCAGACGTCCACTTCGCCTACGGGGACGGACCCGCGGTCCTCGCAGGTCTCGAGCTGGAGTGTCCCGCCGGGCGCACGACCGCGATCGTCGGCGCCACCGGCTCGGGCAAGAGCACCATCGTGAAGCTCTTGCTGCGCCTCTACGAGAGCGATCGCGAGGATGCGGGCCGGATCTCGCTCGACAACGTCGACATCCGCGAACTGCGCCTCGCCGACCTTCGTTCCGCGATCGCGCTGGTGAGTCAGGACGTCTACCTCTTCGACGGCACGGTGCGAGAGAACATCGCCTACGGAGGGGACGAGGGCGCCGATCTCGATCGGGTCATCGCTGCGGCACGACTTGCAGAGGCCCATGCCTTCATCGAGCGGTTGCCGCGGGGCTACGACACCGTGGTCGGCGAACGAGGCCAGAAGCTCTCCGGGGGACAACGCCAGCGGATCGCGATGGCTCGGGCGATTCTCAAGGATGCGCCGATCCTCGTCCTCGACGAGGCGACCAGTTCCGTCGACAACGAGACCGAGGCCGCGATGCAGCGTTCCCTCGCGAAGGTCTGCGAAGGTCGCACGACCATCGTCATCGCCCACCGCCTCTCGACGGTGCGGCACGCCGACGCGATCCACGTCCTCGAAGCGGGCCGAGTGGCCGAGCGGGGAACGCACGACGCGCTCGTCGCCGGCGATGGTCTCTACGCACGCCTCTGGGGCGTGCAGACCGGCGAACTCGACGAGTCTCGCCGGTGAGCCGGTTCGAGTCCGCAGCAGCTCCGGCGGAGCCTCGGGGTCGCGGGCGGTGAGGCTCTTCTGGAACGACGCGGATCTTCGCGATCCCTTCATCCGTGCGATCGCGGACACCGTGCTGACCCATCTCGAACGGGCGGAGTCGCCGGGCGCGGGCGATGCGGTGCTGTACCCACACGACGTCCGAGACTCGCTCGTCTCGCTGCCGGACATCGTCGAGCACGCCGAACGTGCCAGGCGCAGCGGTCGCCGCCTGGTGGTGTTCCAGATCTCCGACACCACCGTGCCGATCGCATCGCCCAACACCTTGGTCTTTCGCACATCGATGCTGCGATCCAAGCGTCTTCCCCACGAGCACGTGCTTCCCTACGTCTGGGGCGCGGTGCCCGACCCGATTCGGTCCTGCGAACGTTGGCAGCGACCGTGCTGGACGCGCAGCGAGGCGCCGCCCATCGTCGGATTCTGCGGCTGCCCCAACACCCACCCGCTGCGCAAACGGGTGCTGAACACGCTGCAGGATCGCCTCCCCTGTCGGTTCCTCCTGAGAGACCGCTTCTGGGCCGGCGCGCCTCACGATCCGACGGTGGTCCGGGAGTTCTTCGAGAACATCCTCGCGACCGACCTGACGCTCGCGGTTCGAGGCTTCGGAAACTTCTCCCATCGCTTCTACCAGACGCTCTCCTGCGGGCGCGCACCGCTGCTCGTCTGGCACGATGCGGTGATGCCCTACGAGGGCGTCGAATCGATCGACTGGGACGACGTGGCCGTTCGGGTCGAGGCCCGCCGCCTCGACGGGATCGAGTCTGCGATCGAGCGGTTTCGCGAGCGGGCCCGCGACCACCGCGATCTCTCCCAGCGGATCCTCGACGTGCACGGGCGGTACTTCACCCCCGAGGCCTTTGCGGACCATCTCGTACGACATCGGGATCGGTATCTGGCCTGATCGAAGGCCCCACGCTCAGCGGCTGCCGGCCGATCGCAGCGCCAACAGTTCGCGTTCGCGATCGGCGGTCAGCCCCGCCCGCATCGGCTCGGACGCCTTGCCGCGCGGCGACGCGAGGTACCAGTCGAGCGTCGCCTTCGCGGTGTCGGCGAGCGGGCGAAAGGTCAGGCCGTGCTCGACCGCCGCCCGATTCGATCGCGACGCGAATCCTGCGGTGTCGGGGCCCGCGGGAATCCACATCGCCATCGAGCCCTCGCCCATCCACGGTCGCACGCCGTGCTCCTGCAGGAACGAGTCGGAGGCCTCCACGAACTCGACCGGCGAGGAGACCACCGCCTTGCATCCGTCGAGCATCT
>JBMSXH010000328.1:0-3465 GCA_049425445.1 Phycisphaerales bacterium
ACTGCGTGGAGTGCCACAAGGAAGGCAAGGATGCGGACTTCATGACGGTCAAGGATCTGAGCCAGCTGCACACGCAGCGCGGCAATTTCCGCAGCGCGGTGGAGCAGCTGCGCAACCGCACGATGCCTCCGCCCAAGGAGGATCAGCCCAGCGAGGACGAACGACGCCAGATCGCCGACTGGCTCGAACGCGTCCTCCGCGAGACCGCCAAGGAGATGGGGCCCTACGCCGGCGCGGTCACGGCCCGCCGCCTCAACCGGCTCGAATACGACAACACGATCCGCGACCTGCTCGGATTGAAGATGAAGTTCTCGCAGACGTTCCCGTCCGACGGCGGCGGCGGCGAGGGCTTCGACAACAACGGCGAGACGCTCTTCCTCCCGGTCATCCTGATGGAGCGCTACCTCGACGCCGCCGAAGCGATCGTCGACGAAGCCGTCATCGTCCCCGAAACACGACGCACCTTCCGGCCGGCCGACTTCGCACCCGGTTCATCGGCCGATGGCAGGCTCAAGACGGGCCAGGAAGCCTCCGTCTCCTTCCCGGTCACGATGACCGCGTCCCACACGCTCACGATCCAAGGGAAGGCCATCGGCCAAACCAAGGCGAAGCTGCGCCTGAAGATCGACGGCATCGCGGCGCGGTCCTTCGAACTGGACCCCAAGGCCCCGGAACCGGTCGTGCTCAAGATGCGCTTCTTCCGAGGACCCCACCAGCTCACGCTCGTGACGGAAGCCGGCGAAGCCGAGCTCAGCAGCCTCGAGCTGGTCGACCTGCCGAAGCGGGTCACCGCCGAACGCACGGAGGCGCATCGCCGCCTGCTCGGGGACGCGAGCTCCGCGAACCTGGCCGGCAAGTCCGCCGCCGAACGACGGGCCGTCGCGTCGCAGCTGCTCCGGAAATTCGCCCGTCTGGCCTACCGGATGCCGGTCACCGAGGATGACGTCGCGAAGAACCTCGCGCTCTTCGACCGCTCGGCTTCCCGGGGCGAGAACTTCGAGACCTCGATGAAGCTCGCGCTGCGCGGCATCCTCGCCTCGCCCCGCTTCCTCTTCCGCGCCGAGCAGGACCATGCCGAGCCCGGCATCCGTCCCGTCACCGACCACGAACTCGCCGCCCGCCTCTCCTACTTCCTCTGGAACAGCACGCCCGACGCCGAACTCGACCGGCTCGCCGACGCGGGCCAGTTGAACGAACCCGCCCGGCTGGAAGCCCAGCTTACGCGCATGCTCGCGGATCCCAAGGCGGACTCCTTCATCCGGAACTTCACCGAACAATGGCTAGGCACCAAGGCCGTCGGCGAGACGGTCCCGCTGGCTCCCGAGGCGGACGACGCGAAAGGCATCTACAACGCCAGGATCGGGGCTGACATGCGCGCGGAAGCCGTGGCGATGGTCGATTACCTGATCCGCGGCGACCGCAGCCTCCTCGAGCTCATCTCGGCCGACTACAGTTTCATCAACGGACGGCTCGCCGATTACTACGGCATCCCCGGCGTCAAAGGGGATGCGCTCCGCAAGGTGGTGCTCAAGGACAACCTGCGCGGCGGCGTGCTCGGCCTCGGCGCCGTCCAGATGCTGACCTCCCCCGGTCGTCGCACGAGTCCGGTGCTCCGCGGAGCCTGGGTGCTTGATACGCTGATGGGGACGCCCGTCCCCGCCCCGCCGGCCAACGTGCCGCCGCTCGAGGCCGCGAGCACCAAGCAGAAGAAAGCCAGTTCGCTCTCCCTGCGGGAGAAGCTCGAGGTCCACCGCGCCGACGCGACCTGCGCCTCCTGCCATGACGTCATCGACCCGATCGGCTTCTCGCTGGAACACTTCGACCGCATCGGACGCTGGCGTGACGTGGACGAGAAGAAGAAGCCCATCGACGCTTCGGGCAAGACCGCCTCCGGCCAGGCGTTCAAGGACCTCAACGAATTCAAGGCGATCCTCCTGACGCGCAAACGGGACTTCGCCCGCCAGATGACCTCCAAGCTCCTGGGCTACGCCCTCGGCCGGAGCCTCGTCGACCGTGACGACGGCACGATCGAACAGATCGTCGATCGCCTCGAAGCCAACGACTTCAAGGCCCAGACCCTGCTCCGCGAGGTCGTCCTGAGCACGCCCTTCCGCAACCGCAACGAGCTCGCGACCGCGACCCCGCCGCACAAGAAGGCCGCCAAGGCCGAAAAAGAGAAGAAGTGACCGCTTCCGCCGGATTTGCCTTCTCCGACGAGGTGGCTTAACTATCCCTACTCCCGACCCTCCTCCTTTTCAGCCCGATGTTCCGCCCCATCTCCCGACGAACGATGCTCCGCGGCTGCGGCGCCGCCCTCGCGCTGCCGCTGATGGAAGCCATGGTTCCCGCCGCCAAGGCCGACCAACGTCTCGCCAAGCCGCCGCTGCGCACGGGCTATTTCTTCATGCCCAACGGCGTCAACGAAAGACGCTGGCGTCCGGAAGGCAACGATGAGCGCTTCGAGCTGTCGCCCACCCTCGCGCCCTTCAAGGCGGTGAAGGACAAGATCCTCCTGCTCGAGAATCTGACGAACCAGCGCACCGCCGGACGGAACGGCCACTGGCCCAAGGTGCCGGCGTGGCTTCACGGCGGCTTCGTGAAGCGCAACGCGGGGAGCGACATCGACGTCGGCGGCGTCTCCGCCGATCAGGTCATGGCCGCCGAGATCGGCAACCAGACGCCGCTCCCCAGCTTCGAACTGGGCCTCGAGCCCACGCGTTCGGGCGTCGACAACGCCGGCGGCGGCTTCGCGATGCTCTACGGCTCGCACCTCGCCTGGCGCGACATCCACACCCCGGTACCGAAGGAAATCGTGCCCCAGCTCGCCTTCGACCGCCTCTTCCGCACCGCCTCGGCCGGGCCCGTGGTCTCCGGCTTCAATCCGAACCAGAAGGCCGTCACCGACGCCCTGCAGCGCGACGACCTCAGCGTGCTCGACGCGGTCAGCGAGGACGTCTGGCTGCTCAAGGGCAAGATCAGCTCGGCCGACCGCGTGAAGCTCGACGAATACATGGAGTCGGTGCGCGCGGTCGAGAAGCGCATCGAGAACTCGCTGAAGCCCCAGAAGCGCTGGATCAACGCCGGACGCTTCGACATCCCGCGCCCCGGCCCCGGCATCCCCAAGGATCATCGTGAGCACGTGAAGCAGATGCTCGACATCCTCGCGCTGGCCTTCTGGACCGACTCCACGCGCATCAGCACCTTCATGATCGGGGACGCGCAGTCGGGCCGGCGCTTCGAATTCCTCGACGGCGTGAACAACTACTGGCATGGCCTCTCGCACCACCAGAACGAAGCTTCCACGATGGCCCAGTATACCAAGGTCATCGAATGGAACGTAGCCCAGTTCGCCGCGTTCTGCGAGAAGCTCGACTCCCTCCAGGAAGGCGAAGGCACCGTCCTCGACCACTGCCAGCTGCTCTACGGGTGCTCGATCCGCGACGGCAACAAGCACGACATCGACGA
>JBMSXH010000329.1:0-3463 GCA_049425445.1 Phycisphaerales bacterium
GGTCCCTGAGCGACGGTCTCGGTCGGACCCCGTCGGCTCATAGGCGCAGCGTCGGTCGTGGTGCACCGTATCGCACTCGGGTGGAGAGGGGAGCGGCGGTGGGATCGCCATCGCGTGAAACTCGACGCGACGTGCAGCCTGCCGACTCGGTCGTCGCGGTCCAGACCTCCGGCGACCGTTCGAGCGTTCGCCGGAGCCGCCTCCCCGATTCCGCTGGAAACCCGTGCGCCCGCGACGGATACTGCCCGGCACCGTCCGATTCGACCCACCCCTGCGAGGTGTCGCGTGCCATCAGACCTGCTTCTCCGCGCCGTGTTGATCGTCGCGCCGAGCGTGCCGGTCGGCACCGCGCCCGCGCCCGCCCAAGACCACGCAGCCGCCGGGGCCCCCCCCACGATCCGGGAGGATCCCGAGTCGGACGCCGAGACCGAGGAGCGTCTCGGCCCCGCCGACGAGGACGAGGCGGCCGAAGCGGAGACGCCGGTCATGAACGCCGCAGCGTTCGGCGGCCTCAAGCTCCGCTCGCTCGGACCGGCGCTCATGTCCGGGCGGATCGGCGACCTCGCCGTGAATCCCAGCCGTGACGCGGAGTACTACATCGCGGTCGCCAGTGGCGGCGTCTGGAAGACCGTCAACTCGGGCACCACCTTCGAACCGGTCTTTGACCGCGAAGGCTCGTACTCGATCGGCTGCATCGCCGTCGATCCCAACGACCCTGATGTGGTCTGGGTCGGTACCGGTGAGAACAACTCGCAGCGATCGGTGTCCTTCGGCGACGGCGTCTACAAGAGCGTCGACGGCGGCGCGAACTGGACCAACGTCGGGTTGCGCGCCTCCGAGCACATCGGAATGATCGCCATCGACCCTCGGGACTCCGACACCGTCTACGTCGCATCGCAGGGGCCGCTGTGGAGTGCCGGCGGCGATCGCGGGCTCTACAAGACGACCGATGGCGGTGCGACGTGGGCGCGGATCCTTCACGTCTCGGAGAACACGGGCATCAACGAGGTGCACCTCGACCCACGCGACCCCGACGTGCTGTACGCCTCGTCGTATCAGCGTCGGCGGCACGTCTGGACGCTCATCCACGGCGGACCCGAGGGCAGCATCTGGAAGTCGACCGACGCCGGGGCAACCTGGCGCAAGAGCGACAAGGGCCTGCCCGACACCGATCGCGGCCGCATCGGTCTCGACATCTCGCCCGCCGACCCGGACGTCGTCTACGCGATCGTCGACGCCGCGAAGGGCAAGAGCGGATTCTTCCGCTCGACCGATCGCGGCGAGACCTGGAAGCGCATGAGCGATCGCGGGACCAGCAGCCCGCAGTACTACAACGAGATCGTCTGCCATCCGACCGACGTCGACACCGTCTACTCGCTGGACACCGTGACGGCGGTCTCCCGCGATGGCGGCAGGACGTTCCAGAGCGTGCCTCGCAAGCATCGGCACGTCGACGATCACGCGCTCTGGATCGATCCCCGTGATCCGGCACACATGCGGATCGGCGGCGACGGTGGGCTCTACGAGACCCACGACGCCGGCGAGCACTGGCGATTCATGGCGAATCTGCCTGTCACGCAGTTCTATCGCGTCAGCGTGGATGAGGATCGTCCCTTCTACAACATCTACGGCGGCACCCAGGACAACAACACGCAGGGGGGGCCGTCGCGGACGACCGACCGCGGCGGCATCCGCAACGAACACTGGTTCATCACCGTCGGCGGCGACGGATACGAGACCGTGGTCGACCCCAAGGATCCGATGCTCGTCTACAGCCAGTGGCAGTACGGAGGACTGGTCCGCCACGACCGGCGTTCGGGCGAGATCGCCGACATTCGACCGCTGGCGCGGCCAGGCGAGGACCCGTACGTCTTCAACTGGGACACGCCGCTCATTCTGAGTCCGCACGATCACAAGCGCCTCTACTTCGCGGGCAACCACCTCTTCCGCTCGGACGATCAGGGCGACAACTGGCGAATCGTGAGCCCGAACCTGACCCGCGGCATCGACCGCAACACCCTCGAAGTCATGGGCGAGATCCAGAAGCCCGACGCTCTGGCGAAGCACCAGTCCACGTCGATCTACGGCAATGCGGTCGCGCTCGACGAGTCGCCGCTCGTCGAGGGGCTTCTCTATGTCGGCACCGACGACGGCCTCATCCACGTCACCGAGGATGGCGGCGAGACCTGGCGGGTGATCGAGTGCGTGGACGGCGTCCCCGAGCGGACCTACGTCAGCTGCCTGCATGCGTCGGTGCTCGACCCCGACGTCGTGTTCGCGACCTTCGACAACCACAAGATGGGGGACTTCACGCCGTATGTCTATCGCTCGGAGGATCGCGGAGCGACATGGTCCTCGATCGCCGGCGATCTTCCCTCGCGCGACATCGCCTACGCGATTCGGCAGGATCACGAGAATCCGGAGCTGCTCTTCATCGGCACCGAGTTCGCGGCGTACTTCACCCCGGACGGAGGCACCCGCTGGATCAAGCTGGGCGGGGTGCCGACCATCGCGGTGCGGGACCTCGAGATCCAGCGGCGGGAGAACGATCTCGTGCTGGGCACCTTCGGGCGGGGGTTCTACGTCCTCGACGACTACTCGCCGCTTCGCACGGTGAACGAGGCGATGCTGTCGGGCGATCCGGTGCTGTTCGCGGTCAAGGACGCGCCGCTCTACGTCGAGCGCACCCGGCTCGGAGGTTCCGACGGGCTCGGTTCTCAGGGCTCGGCGTTCTATGCCGCCGGCAACCCTCCGTTCGGCGCGGTGTTCACCTACCACCTGGCCGAGAAGGTCATGACGCTGAAGGAGGCGCGGCACGAGCGGGAGAAGGAGGACGACTGGACCTATCCCGGCATCGACGAGCTGCGGGCCGAGGATCGCCAGATCGATCCGCAGATCCTGCTCGTCGTGCGCGATGCGAATGGCGACGTCGTCCGACGCGTCGAAGGCAAGCGTGGCAAGGGGTTCCACCGGACCGCGTGGGATCTGCGCCTTCCCTCCGAGAATGCGGTGAGCCTCTCGAAGGTCGAAGACCCGGATCGGCCGCCGCCGGCAGGACCGCTGGTCATGCCCGGCAGGTACTCGGTCTCACTCGAACTTCATCGCGACGGACTGGTCGAGCCGATCGCCGGCCCCGAGTCCTTCGTGGTGTATCCGCTCGATCTCGCGACCATGCGCTCGGACGATCCCAAGGGCGTGCTCGCGTTCGCGCAGGAGGCGTCGGAACTGCGCCGCGAGGTGATCGGCGCGATCCGAGCCGCGGGCGAAGCGGAGAATCGGGTCCGTCACCTCCGCCGGGCAATCCTCGAGACGCCTCGGGCCGAAGCCGAGCACATCGAACGTCTCGAGTCGGTCCGACTCGACCTCGAGGCGCTGCTCGTGCCGCTCCGCGGCGACGAGACCCTGAGCGCGCGGGAGCGGCCGCAGACGCCGTCGATCAGCGATCGGATCGATTCCGCGGTGT
>JBMSXH010000330.1:0-3461 GCA_049425445.1 Phycisphaerales bacterium
CGAAGCTCGAGACGGCGGTTCGATCGCTCCTCAAGGAGGTCGTCAAGAAGCACCGTCGCGTCTGCTTCGACGGCGACGGCTACAGCAAGGAGTGGCATGCCGAGGCGGCCAAGCGGGGTCTGCCCAACACCCCGAGCGGCGCCGATGCGCTGCTGGCCCTGCGCTCCAAGTCCGCGAAGGATCTCTTCTCGAAGTACTCGGTGCTCTCCGCGCGGGAACTCGACGCCCGGTTCGAGATCCTCGCCGAGCAGTACGCGACGGTCGTCTCGATCGAGGCGAGGACCCTCGTGGCGATGGTTCGGACCCAGGTGCTTCCCGCCGCGATCCGCCATCAGGCCGAACTCGCCGACGCCTGTGCCGCGACCGAGGCGGCCGGAGTCGACTGCCCGGAGACCTCGCAGGAACTTCGGGAGGTCGTGGGACTCGTGGGCGAACTCCGCAAGGCGGCCGCCGAGATCGAGTCCGCCGATTCGAAGATGCCCCACGGCGGCGAGAAGGCCCTCAAGCACACCCGCGACGCGCTGCGTCCCACCATTGCGGCGACCCGCGCCATCTGCGATCGGCTCGAGAGCCGGATGCCCGCGGATCTCTGGCCGATCCCGACCTACGCAGACCTGATTCTGCGCTGAGTCGCCCGTCGGAATCCCCTGCCGAATCGACGGAGCCCCGTTCCGAACCCGCCTCGGCGTGGTCTCGGAGCGGGGCTCCTGCTATTCTCGGCGGCTTCCGCCCGAATTCGCGGCACGTGGCCGCGAGCGAGCCCTGCGACGAGCCCACGACATGAGCGATTCCAGCACCGACACCCTCAACGCCCCCACCGGAGACCTCGCCGTCGAGGTTCGCGTGGAGAGCCCCTCCGCCTGCAGCCGACGCCTCTCGATCACGATCCCGGCCTCCGAGGTCGATCGTCGCTTCGAGGAGGCGTTCTCCTCGATGCAGCGCGATGCGGTGCTGCCGGGCTTCCGACGCGGCAAGGTGCCGCGGGCGCTCCTCGAGAAGCGGGTCGGCGGCGATCTCGCCAAGGAGACCCGGGACCGGCTGCTCGGCGAGGCCCTCTCGGCCGCGATTCGCAAGGAGAGCCTCCGCCCGCTTGGCGAGCCGGAGCTCCCGGAGAACATGACGCCGCCCGACCTCGAGCGAGGCAAGGACTACGTCTTCGAGATCGAGATCGAGGTCATGCCGGAGTTCGAACTTCCGGCCTTCGAGGGCCTGAAGATCCAGAAGCCCGTCGGCACCGTCGCCGACGACGCGGTCGACCGCGAACTCGATCGACAGAAGCGGTGGTTCGGCAATCCCGAACGGATCACCGGTCCCTTCGAGACCCTCGATCGCATGATCGGCGAGGTGAAGGTCTTCAAGGAGGAGGACACCGAGCCGTTCTTCAATGCCGACGACGCCCTCGCGACCGTGCCAGGCGACGAGGATGGCGGACGCGGGCAGTTCCTCGGCGTGCTCGTCGAAGGGCTCGCGGGGCTGCTCAAGGGCCGCAAGGTCGGCGACGAGATCACCATCCACACCGTCGGCCCGGAGGGCCACGAGCTTCCGGAAGTTCGCGGCAAGAAGCTCCGCATGGAGTACCGCATCCGCGATGCGGAGCGGATCCATCCCGCCAACGACGAGGAAGTCGCCGCTGCGATCGGCGTGCCGTCGGTCGAGGATCTGCGGCCGCAGGTTCGGCTGGCTCTCGAGGACCGCATGGCCGCCGAGCAGCGCGGCGTGATGCGCGAACAGGTGGCCGAGCAGCTCGTCGGTGCCGTCTCGATGGACCTTCCCGAGAAGCTCTCCTCGCGCCAGGCGACCGCGATCGTCGAGCGTCGCCGCGCCGAACTGCTCGGACGCGGCCTCGATCCGGAGACTCTGGAGACCGAGTTGGCGCGATTCCGCGAGGCATCCGCATCGCGGTCGCGGGATCAGTTGAAGCTCTCGCTGATTCTCGCGAAGGTCGCAGAGACCTTCGGTGTGACGGTCGGCGAGAACGAGGTCAACAACCGCATCGCCCGCATGGCTCGCCAGCGCGGCGAACGACCGGATCAGCTCCGGGCCGAACTCGCCCGCACCAATCGCCTCGGCTCGATCGCCATCGAGATGCGCGAGCAGAAGGCCCTCGACCGGATCATCGACAAGGCGGAGGTCTCCGAGGTCTCGCTCGAGGCGTGGAACGAGTCGGTCAAGAAGCGCGCCGGAAAGTGACCGGTGGCGTTGCACGCCGAGTCCGACTGGAAGCGACTTTCGTCGGCAATCGCCGTGGCGCCGGCGGCGAACTCGCTCGCCTCCGAGACGCTCCCCTGGCTCGGGTTCTTCGCGGGTGTCGCGATCGTGGCCTGGCTGATCGCCCACTGGCTGCGCCGGGCCCTTCGGCGGGAGACCAGGGGGCCGCTCGGCGGATTCGAGACCGAAGCGCTCGAGCGGATGCGTCGGGACGGCGAGCTCACCGAGGAGCAGATCCGCGCGATACGACGGGCCGCGGCCCTCTCGGCTGCTCGCAAGCCTGGACCGGAAACCGCTGATTCGGGACCGGGAACGGATCGCGGTCACGATCGGAGCCGCAACGGCCCGCCCCCCTCTTGACCGGGCCTCGAGCGCTGCCATCGTGAGTCGTTGCGGTGTTGACCCAAGCGACCGCGGCCGAACGACACGCCCGATAGACTCCGTCTTCACCCCGCGCGAAGTCCGGAGAGGAAGGAACACGAGCAGGTATGTCCCGAGCCCCCTCCCGCCGATCCACGCCTGCTCACCCCGCCCCCCTGGCCTCGCGAGGTGGTCCCACCGAGTTCGGTGGTCGACGTGGCTCGGGTCGGGGCGATCTTGGCGGCGGAGGCTCCGGAGGTGCAGGAGGCGCGGGAGGCGGCGGATCGGGCTCGGGCGATGGGGGCAATGGCGGCTTTCGAGGCCGCAAGGTGACCACCTGCTCCTTCTGCGGCAAGACCTCGCGCGAAGTGGGGCCGATGGTCGAGGGACCGGGCGAGGTGTACATCTGCACCAACTGCACCGACCTCTGCCAGAACATCTTCAAGCAGGAACGTCGCCGCACTTCGGGAAGCCGGCCGCTCTTCGAGACGGTGCCCGCCCCGCGTCAGATCAAGGAGTTCCTCGATCAGTACGTGATCGGGCAGGACGCCGCCAAGCGCACCCTCGCCGTTGCCGTGCACAACCACTACAAGCGGCTCGGCGAAGCCCGCAACGAGGATGCGCCGGTCGAACTCGACAAGAGCAACGTCCTGCTCCTCGGCTCGACGGGCACCGGCAAGACGCTGCTCGCCAAGACGCTTGCGAGGATCCTCGACGTGCCGTTCGCGATCGGCGACGCGACCACCCTCACCGAGGCGGGCTACGTCGGCGAAGACGTGGAGAACCTGCTGCTGAAGCTGCTTCAGGCGGCCGACTACGACCTCGAGCATGCGCAGCGCGGCATCATCTACATCGACGAGATCGACAAGATCGGCAAGACCTCGCACAACGTC
>JBMSXH010000331.1:0-3450 GCA_049425445.1 Phycisphaerales bacterium
TGGGAAGTCGGCGGATCGGCACAGGAGTATGCTACGGGGAGCGGCACGCTCGAGTCCGACCATGGATCGCCGCCGTGGGGCTTCATGGTCGGCCCATGCGGTCGATCCGGGGTGGGCCTGACCGCCCGACGACCCCGCAACGCATGGCGAAGGCCGATCGGTCCGCGGGCCCCTTCGGCACGGTGGCGGTCGGGGAGCGGTCGCTCGTCGGCGTGGGTGCGACCTCGAGAGGCCGGACGGGGCCCCGATCGGGACTCGCGCGTGCCTTGATCGTGCGGAGCGTCTCACGGTCTCCCGGAGCGATCGAACGCCCGGTGGCCCACGCGCAATCTTGACCGACCGGCGCGGGGATTCATCGGAGCCGGCCGGCGCAAACATCCGAAGAGAAGACCTTCGGCAGTGGACCGCGACGCACGGATGCTTCGCTCAACACCGGACAACCTCTCTCCGCCCGACGGCCGATTCGAGACCGCGATCGTCGGCGACGTGCACGGCTGCGGCGAGGCGCTCGCTCGACTGCTCGAACGTCTCGACTCGGCTGCTCCGACGGCTCGGGTGATTCTCGTCGGCGACCTCCTCACCAAGGGCCCCGAACCGGAGCGGGTGGTCGAACTCCTCCGGAGCCGGGCAGCGGCGGGCCGCCCGGCCGAAGCGGTCTGCGGAAACCACGACCGCCGCATGCTTGCCGCGCTCATCGGCGTCGAGCGGGGATTGCCGACCTACGAGTTGCCATCCGCCGAGCGACGCTGCTTCGAGGCACTCGATCGCGCCGATCGCCTCGCCGACGCCAAGGCGCTGCTCGAGACGACCGTGCAGCAGGTCGAAATCCGCGATCCGCGCGGCTTCACCGTGCTGCATGCGGGCATCGACCCGTCGCTTGGACTCGATCGAACACCCGACGAGGTGAAGTGGTCGATCCGCAGCCGCGACGGCGAACGACCATGGTGGGAGGCGTATCACGGAGAGGACGGCCTCCTCGTCTTCGGCCACAAGCCCCAGGAACGCCCGTTGCGTCGCTACGCCCGCGGGCGGCTGGCGGCGGTCAATGTCGACACCGGCTGCGTGGGGGGCGGGGACTTGACGGCGTATCTCGTCGAAACGGATCGCTTCGTCGCGGTGCGGGGACGGGTCGCTTCGCCGCGGCTCAGGGCGCGGGCGGATCGAGCCGCCCCGCTCCGGCGAGCGGCATCGGACGCCCGCGACCAAACGCGCGTCGGCTCAACTTGAGGATCGGCGGCGCCTGCTTTCGCTTGAATTCCATCCGATCGATCGACCGCGCGAGCGCCCGGACCTCCTCGAGCGCGATCCCCGCGGTCGCCGCGATCGACTCGACCGCACGCGACTCCTCGACCCATCCTCGGATCACCGCATCGAGCTGCTCGTACGGCGGGAGCGAATCCTGATCGGTCTGATCGGGCCGCAGTTCCGCCGAGGGCGGCTTCTCGATCGACGCCTCCGGAATCGGAGGTTCCGCAAAGCCGAGCGACGCCCCGTTCCCGTTGATCCAACGGGCGAGCGAATAGGCGTCCGTCTTGAGCAGATCGCCGATCGGCGCAAGCCCGCCGTTCATGTCGCCGTAGAGCGTCGCGTAGCCGACGGCCATCTCGCTCTTGTTCCCGGTGGTGAGCAGCAACTCGCCCGTCGCGTTGGCGATCGCCATGAGCAGCGTGCCGCGAGCCCGGCTCTGCAGGTTTTCGTCGACGATGCCGGCCGCCGCGCCGATGGCGGGCTCGAGCGAGGCGGACAACGCCGCGTGCGCCGCCTCGATCGGCAGTTCGTGGACCTGCCCGATCCCGAGCCGACGCGCGGACTCCCGCGCATCGCGCCGCGAACCATCCGAACTGTGGCGTGACGGCAGGAGCACGCCACGCACGTTCGACGCGCCGAGGGCAGCCGACGCCAAGGCGGCCACGAGCGCGGAGTCGAGACCACCCGACAGGCCCAGAAGCACCCCCCGATGCCCGGTCTTTCGCGCGTATCCGCGGATGCCCGCGACGATCGCCTCGAAGACCTCCTGCTCCCAAGCCGCCTCGCCGGCGGGCGCACAGCCGCCGATCGATGGATCGACGATCGCCACCGCCTCGCGGAATCGGGGCAGCACGTGCTCGATCGAGCCGCGCCTCGCGATCGCCGATCCTCCATCGAACACCAACTCGTCGTTCGCGCCCGCCTGATTGACCGAGACGATCGTGCCGCCGAGACGGCGGCTCGTCGCCGCAAGGTGCGCCAGATGCAGCGTGTGCTTGCCGCGGACGAAGGGGCTGGCGCTCGGCGCGAAGACGAGCTCGCAACGAGCCTCGGCCAGATCGGCGATCGGATCGGACGTGTAGCCGCGGACCGCTCCGGCATCCTGCGCGCGCCAGAGGTCCTCGCAGATCGCGACGCCGCAGCGTCGGCCAGCATGCTCGAAGACGAAGGATCGTTCGCCCGGCGAAAAGAAGCGGTCCTCCTCGAAGACGTCGTAGCTTGGAAGCAGCCGCTTGTCGGCGAAGGCCTCGACCCGACCGTCCCGCAGCAGCGCGACGCTGTTGCGAAGCGGCCTTGGATCGCCGGGCACGGCGCGAGGAAGTCCCACGAGCATCGCGAGCGACGGAAACGCCGAAGCGAGATCCTCCGCCGCACGGAGACCGGCCTCGGCCAGGCCGGCACGCTCGAGCAGATCCCGCGGCGGATAGCCGACGAGCAGAAGTTCCGGTGCCACGAGCAGATCGGCCCCGCCCGCCGCCGCGTCACGGGCGGCGTCCGCGAGACGACGGGCATTCCCGGCGACATCGCCGACGGTCGGATCGAGTTGCGCGAGGGCCACCCGCATGGGGCGGGAAGTGTAGTGGTGCCGGCACGCTTCTCATGAAGACGCCCCCCGCCCAGGCCCGGGGGCGTCGAGCGTTGTGCTTTCGGACGAGTTCGGTCAGCAGGCGATCGAGTAGGACCGCTCGACGCAGTCGACGATCTGTCGGACCGTGAACGGCTTGCGGATCACGCCGTCGAAACCCTGCGAGGAGAGCTGCATCGACTGGGCCTCCGTCAGGCGATTCGAGACGCCGATCACGCGGGTCATCTGGAGTTCCTCGGTCGAGCGGACCATGCCGAGCACCGTCGAGGCATCGCCGCCCTCCATGTGGAGATCGAGGATCATGACGTGCGGACGGAACCGCTCGCATTCGAGCCCCGCTTCGAAGGCGGTCGACGCGGTGCGGACCTCGTAGCGGGTCTGTTCGACGAGCACCTGCCGAAGCGTGTCGCACGTCGAGCGATCGGAGTCGACGACCAGAAGTCGGGGATTCCCGCTCATCAGCCCATCCATCGGGATCTGATGCTGCTTCATGAAGGCGAGCAGGTTGGCGAGCGGGATTCGGCGGTCCTTCGACCCGGGAATGCGGTAGCCGCGAAGCTGGCCGGAGTCGAACCACTTGCTGACGGTGCGGCTCGCGACGTTGCAGATGCGGGCGA
>JBMSXH010000332.1:0-3446 GCA_049425445.1 Phycisphaerales bacterium
CAGGACGGTCCGGTGCGGCTCATGACGCCGCTGCCGCGGCTGCCCGATCCCACCGGCGATCCCTCGCGTTCGATGCGCTCGTTCTGGTTCATGGGCACCGAGGCCGGCGATGTCGGAACCTTCTGGTACCTGCCCGCGGAGGACGATCGCGGCTATCGCCTCACGCCCGTGTACGTCGCGGTGAAGGAGCTCTGAGATGCGCGAGCCCACGATGACCGCCTCCTTCGTCCGCCGCGCGTTCACGCTCGTCGAACTGCTCATCGCGGTGGTGGTCCTGCTCGTCGTGATCCTCGCGGTGGGCCGGATCTTCTCGACCGCCGGGCAGGTCACCGCCTACGGGCAGGCGACCGCCGATCTCCTGCAGGAGGCTCGCGCGATCGAGAACCAGATGCGGCGCGACTTCGCCCGGATCTCGAAGGAGGGCTTCCTCGCGATCCAGTGCATCGAGGTCCGCAACGACGTCAACTTCGCCGAGAGCGGGCAACTGCTCGATGCGAGCAAGGACCCCGACTACGTGTTCCGCGCCGATCGCCTGCTCGTCTTCGTGGACGGGTTCGCGGCCACGAGCGGCTACGTCGACAGTCAGGAACTCTCCGCCGGGGCGACCGTCACCAACAACCCGCACAGCGCGGTGAGCCGCGTCTACTACGGGCATGGCGTGCAGTTTCCGACCGGCAAGGCGCTGAGCGATCCCTGCTGCTACGGCGACGGCCAGCCCCTCACCCCGTGGGCGTTCTCCGATCCATTCAACGAGAACACGCTCGTCGAGATGCAGGCCTGGCCGGGAGGCGGCTTCGGCACGCCGATCGTCGGCACCCAGCCGCCGCCGGCGGAGTGGTTGCTGCTGCGTCAGCCGGTGCTCCTCGCCGACGACGGCGGCAGTCCGCTCTTCTACGGTTCGCAAGGCCGCAACGCCGCGGGCAGCATCTGGCCCGATCCCTTCTACGACGGCGGCACGCAGGATCGCGGGTCGATCCGCAAGGGGCGCGTCGACCTTGCGAGCCAGACTCCCGAGCAGATCGAGCGATTCGTGACCCGCAAGGAGAACGGCTTCCCGGCAAGCGTGCCGAACGGCTACGACCCGAGCCGTCCGTGGATCGCGAACAGCGGCGCGGTGCCGAGCGGGCAACGGGTCATTGCGCAGGCCTTCGCCTATCCGCGGGGCGAGAAGACGGCGCCGTCGAGCCGCCGCGAGGACCAGATGCTGACCAACACCATGCTGGGCAGCAACGTCAGTTCCTTCGCGATCGACTGGACCTACGACGATGGGGCGGGCCGGCAGACCGCGGCGGATGGAAGCGTCCTCGTCGGCGTCGATCTCGTCACCGACGATGCCGCCGCCATGTCGGGCGTCGTGGTCGACGCGGCGCGGACGCAACCCTGGTTCGGGCTTCCCGATCTGCCCGGCAATCAGAACGCCTTCTCGAATCGAGGCGTCCGGACCTTCACTTCCTACGCCGCCGACGATCCGACCAACCTTGGCAACGCCTATCCGTGCTGGCCGGTCTATCCGCAGGCGATCGAAGGCGCGGTGCCGATCGATGTGACGCCGATCGGCAGCGGATCGAACGCGCAGGTGCGCACCTACCAGGCCGCCTTCGGATTCAACCGGGAGCGGGCCTACACCTCGGTCGGCTCCGGCCCGCAGGCACGCTGGATGAGTCCCGACCTCGCCTACACGCCGCTGCCCTCGGCGATCCGGGTGACGCTCGTCCTCCACGACCCGCGGGGAACCATCACCGAGGGACGGACGTTCCAGTTCACGATTCCGCTGCCCGCCCGCGATTGAGAGGAGCGACCCATCCCATGACCCGCATCCTCACCCCTCAAGCGTTCCGTCGATCGAGCCGTCGTGGCAACACGCTGGTGCTCGTCACCGCGATCCTCGTGCTGCTGGTCATCGTGGCGACCGCCTACATCAGCCGCACCCGCGTCGGTCGGGCGACCGCCGCGGCGCAGCAGCAGGCGACGATCGTCGACGACCGTGCCGAGTCGATCGGGAACATGCTCGCCACCGAGCTTTCGGAGGCGCTCTTCGTGCGCCCGGTGCAGACCCCGGTCGCGAACAACGGCTTCTTCGGCGGCACCGTCAGCAGCAACTGGCCGCGGCTTCCGATCCTGCCCGACGAAGGGCGCTTCGGCGTCGATCCGACGCGGATCGACGTGACCGATCCGAACACCGGCGAAGTGCGGAAGTTCTACGAGTTCCCCTACAACAAGGCGCCCTACGCCACGATTCCGTGGACGAACTGGCCCGATGCGCTCGGGGCGGCGAACAGCCTCTGGCCGGTGGGGCCTGGTGCGCCCGGCGGGCTTCTCGCCAACGGACTCGGCGCGCCGATCGGGGCTGGCAATCCCTACGGCAATCCCGGCTTCGACGACTCGCGCTGGCTTCGCAGCACCGAGCCGCAGCGTTCGACGGGCAACTTCAACGGCCAGGCCGTCGAGGGCTTCACCCACTGGCTGCACCTGACCAATGTCAGCCGGCCGGACAACGGATGGCGGATCGCGTGGGACATCTCCGACGTTCGTCCTTCCTACGTCGACAGCCCGCTGCCTCCCACCGGACCCAACGGCGAGGATCGCCGCTTCGCGAACGTGCTCGACAACCTGCAAGTGCCCGTCGAGCAGTGGTTGCCGACGGTCGTCCCGAACGGCCTCGCGAGCGCGGCGGACTTTCGCGCGCGGCGCGACGGCTGGTTCGGAGAGAACGCGGCCGGTCCGTTCTACGCCCAGGCCTATCTGCAGCCCAACACCGCGCTGCCGAACTTCTTCCGGCTCCGCGACCTTGGCCTGCCGAACGACGAGTTCGTCCGCAACACCGATCGGTGGCTGGTCTCGACGCTCTTCTCCGATGCCGACGGCGATGGCTTCACCGATTCGTACTGGTTCCTCGCCCCCGAGCCGATCGATCGGGATGTGCGTCAAGTGGTCGGCATCTCGATCGTCGACAACTCGGCGCTCCTCAACGTCAACGTCGCGTCGCTCTTCGATCCGCAGTCGACGAGCGGCGCGAATCCGGCGGATCTGGCGATGCTCGCCTTCGCGACCGCTCCGGTTGGATTCCTCGACAACCCCGCCAACCGTCCTCCCGTCGAGGTGTTCAACTTCCAGACGCCGTCGACCGGACGCCTCACCGGCACCGGCTTCGAGTTCGAACGCTACGGGGCCGGCGACACGCCCAACGCCTCGATGTTCCTGCAGCAGCGGGGGCTCCGCGATGCCGACGGCGATCCGAATCCGCTGCTCGCGGACCGTTCGCTCGACGAGGACCTGCAGGGCATCCTGCTCTCGCCGACGGAGCGACTCGCCTACTTCAACGGCGACTTCCGCGGCCGCGGGCCCGAGGCGCTGGGGCTGATTCCCTTCGGCGCGCCGGAGGAACTCGAACTTCGCGCGAACCACGGGCAGAACAATCCCGCGGTGACCACGCGGCTCGAGCGGGC
>JBMSXH010000333.1:0-3444 GCA_049425445.1 Phycisphaerales bacterium
TGGGACAGCGGATCGCCCGAGGTCACGATGTCGTAGACCGCGATCGAGCCGAGGCTCTTGATGCGGTGCATGATCGCGATCTGCTCGGCGTCGGGGTTGCCCCGCGCGACCGCGATGTCGGCGTTGATCAGGTAGGTCGTGAATCGGTCGGCGAAGGCGAGGTTGAGCTCGCGAAGCTGGTCGGAGGTCAGGCGGTCCTCGTTGGCACTCCGACGGATCGGCTGATCCTGCGAGATCGCCTGCGGTCGCGTCGGCGCCGGCGTGCGTTGATCGGCGATGCAGCCGGAAAGCGAAGCGGCCATCGCGATGCAGAACATCCCCCGCACCCAGCCGACGCGTTGGACGAGCCGACTTCTCGATGCC
Organism: Phycisphaerales bacterium; assembly: GCA_049425445.1. Classification (GTDB taxonomy): domain Bacteria; phylum Planctomycetota; class Phycisphaerae; order Phycisphaerales; family SM1A02; genus VGXO01. Next base: position 364 of record JBMSXH010000333.1, read on the forward strand.
GCGACTTCAATCATGGTTCAGGGTGTCCCGGGACCCGCGCTCGCAAGGTCGTCCTGCGATGCGACGCGGAAGCGTATCGAGACTGGCGGTGGTTCGGAAGCGTCTTGAAGAAACGACGTCAACCCGCCTTCACCGCGGCGGCGAGCTCGACCAAGGCCTTCTTGCCGTCGCCGAAGAGCATCAGGCAGTTGTCGGCGGCGAAGAGGGGATTGGGAATCCCCGCGAAGCCCGGGCTCAGGCTCCGCTTCACGACCACCACGGTCTTCGCCTTGTCGACGTCGATGACCGGCATGCCCGCGATCGGGCTCTGCGGGTTGGTCCGCGCCTCGGGGTTCACGACGTCGTTCGCGCCGATCACGAGCGCCACGTCGACCTCGCCCATCGAGGCGTTCACCTCGTCCATCTCCTTGAGCTTCGAGTAGGGCACGTCCGCCTCGGCAAGCAGCACGTTCATGTGCCCCGGCATGCGGCCCGCGACCGGGTGGATCCCGTACTCGACGCTCATGCCCCGCGACTCGAGTTCGTTGGCGAGGTCCCGCACGACATGCTGCGCCTGCGCGACCGCGAGTCCGTATCCCGGCACGACCAGCACCCGCTGCGCGCCCTCGAGGAGCATGGCGACCTCGTCGGGCGAGGTCGACTTGACCTTGCCCGCATAGACCGCGTCGGCATCGGCCTTGGTTCCGGCCGGCGCCATCTTCCCGAAGAGCACGTTGGCGAGCGACCGGTTCATCGCCACGCACATGATCCTCGTGAGGATCAGCCCGCTGGCGCCGACGAGGCTGCCCGCCACGATGAGGAGCGTGTTGCCCAGCACGAATCCCGTCGCCGCCGCCGCGACGCCCGAATAGCTGTTCAGGAGCGAGATGACCACCGGCATGTCGGCGCCGCCGATGGGCGTCGTGACCATCACGCCAAGCACCAGGCCCGCCGCCACGATCAGCCAGTACGCGAGATCGCCGCCGCCTCCGACGAGCCATCCGCACGCGGCGAGCGAGGCCGCCGCGAGCACGCCCGTGAAGACCTGATGCGCCGGCAGCGTCAGGCGGTCGATCCACTTCGCCTCGCGCAGCTTCACGAAGGCGACCGCGCTTCCCGAGAGGGTCGCGGCGCCGATCAGGCCCGAGGCGGCGCTGGCCACCATCGCCACCGGACCCTCGGACTGATGGAGGAAGGCGCCCGCGACGAGAAACGACGCGCCGCCGCCGAATCCGTTGAGGGCCGCGACCATCTCCGGCATCGCGGTCATCGGCACCCTCGCCGCGAGGATCGCCCCGCCAAGCGAGCCGATCGCGAGGCCGGCGACGATCCACTCCCACCGCAGCACGCCCTCGAAGACGAGCGTCGCGACGATCGCGACGAGCATGCCGAGCGCCCCGAGCACGTTCCCGCGCACCGCGGTGCGCGGATGGGTGAGCCCGCGGATCCCCAGGATGAAGAGGATCGCGGCGAAGAGATAGAGGAGGATCTGGACCGGCGTCTCGCCCACGGGCTCAGGCCTTCCTGCGGAACATCCGCAGCATGCGGTGCGTGACGAGGAAGCCGCCGACCACGTTCACGGTCGCGAGCACCACCGCCGCGAATCCGAGCCACGTCGCGAGCGCGCCTTCGCCCGCCCCCGCCGCCGCGAGCGCGCCGACGAGCGTGATGCCCGAGATCGCGTTCGAGCCGGACATGAGCGGCGTGTGCAGCGTCGGCGGAACCTTGGTGATGATCTCGACGCCGACGAAGAGCGCCAGCACGAAGACCGTCGCGAGGAGCGCGAGCGTCGCGCCGTCGGGGCCGCTCGACGAGACCGCTCCGGACTCGGTCGCCTCGGCCGCCATCGCGAGGGCGAGGGTCGCGGCCATCACGCGAGGACTCCCTTGGCCGGCGTCGGCACCGTCTCGACGATCGTGGATCCCGGAACGCCGAGTCGCTCGCGCACCCGAGGGCTCGCGACCTGTCCGTCGCGGCAGAGGAGCGTGTCCCGGAGGATCTCGTCGGAAGCCGGGTCCGCGTCGCCGCCCACGAGCGACGGCGTCCCGCTCTTGGCAAGCAGCGCCATGAACGCCGCGAGGTTCCGCGCGTACATCAGGCTCGCGTGATGCGGCACCGTCGAGGCGAGATCGATCGGACCCATCACCGTGCGTCCGCCGACCTCGATCGTCTCGCCGGGCCGGGTGAGCTCGCAGTTGCCGCCTCGCTCGGCGGCGAGATCGACGACGACCGATCCGAGCGGCATCGCATGAACCGCCTCGGCGGTGATGAGCCGCGGCGCCGGCCGCCCGGGCACCGCGGCGGTGGTGATGACGACCTCGTGTTCGGCCGCGACCGCGCCGAGTCGGCGACGCTGCTCGGCGTAGAAGGCTTCGTCCATCGCCTTGGCGTATCCGCCCGTGCCCTCGCCGGATCCTTCAAGCCCCAGATCCACGAACTTCGCGCCGACCGACTTGACCTGCTCCGCCGCGGCGGCGCGGATGTCGTAGCCGCTCGTGACGGCGCCGAGCCGCTTCGCCGTCGCCAGCGCCTGCAGCCCCGCCACGCCGGCCCCGAGCACCAGCACCCGCGTGGCGGCGAGCGTGCCGGCGGCGGTCATCAGCATCGGCAACATGCGGTCGAGCGACGCGGCCGCGAGCAGCACCGCCTTGTAGCCCGCGATGGTCGCCTGGGAACTGAGGACGTCCATCGACTGCGCCCGGGTGATCCGCGGCAGCAGTTCGATCGCGAACGCCGTGGCCCCGCTCGCGGCGAGCGCTCCGAGGCGCGGGCTTCCGCTGAGCGGTTCGGCGAGACCGACGAGGGAGCGGCCGGGTCGCGCGAGCGCGGCGATCTCGCCGTCTCGTGCCCGAGGATCGCTCGGCAGACGCACCGCGAGCATCGCGTCCGACGAGGCGAGGAGCGTCGCCCGATCGGCGATGGCCGCGCCCGCGGCGGCATAGGCCTCGTCGGAGAAGCCTGCCGGAACCCCGGCGCCGCGCTCGATCGAGACCGCGAAGCCCGCCTTGACGAGCAGCGGCACCGTCGCCGGCACGGCGGCGACGCGACGTTCGTCGGCAACGGTTTCCTTGAGAATGCCGAGGTTCATGGGGGTGGGCAAGC
>JBMSXH010000334.1:0-3415 GCA_049425445.1 Phycisphaerales bacterium
TCACCGATCGGGCGAGCCTCGCCGGCGTCGTGCGGGCGCATCAGGCCGCGAAGCGAAGCGGGATCGGGCTCGTGGTCGGGGCGCGGCTCGGGCTGCATCTCGGGGCCGGCGGCTCGGACCCGTCCGGTGGCATGGATCGGCCACGGGCCGAGCGGCGCCCGTGCGACGATGGAGCGGGAGAACCTCCGCCGAACGCGGATTTGGAAGAGGCCTTCGCGGGCGAGGGCGTTCCGAGGCTCGACGCCGATCCGCGGCTGCATCCGCATCGCCCAAGCCCCGCCGACTTCGTCGAGGTGCTCGTCCATGTCGACTCGCGGGCGGCCTATGGGCGGCTCTGCCGCCTGATCACCCTCGGAAGGCGCCGCGCGGGCAAGGGGCGATCGCTGCTGCGCGTGCACGATCTTCTGGAGCACGACGAGCGATTCTGGATCACGCTCGTGCCGCCGCGGTTCGTCGACCAGTCGTTCATCGAGGTCGCGGAGGGGCTTGCACGACGCGATCGTTCCGGCGACCCGCGGTGCTCGATCGCGCTGCGGCGAATCGGCGATCCAGGCGAGGAGCTCCGCAACCGGCAACTCGCGATGCTCGCGTCGCATCTCGGGGTGCCGCTCGTCGCCGTCAACGACGTGCACTGGCACGATCTCGCCCGTCGCCCGCTGCAGGACGTCCTCACCTCGATTCGGATCCGTCGGCCGCTCGATCGGGCAGGGCTCGACCTGCTCGGCGGCGGCGATCGCGCGCCGCAATCGGACGACTCGATGCGGATCCGCTTCGCCACGCTCGCGGCGGAGATCGGTGGCGGGCTCGAATCCCTCGTCGAATCGGCGGTCGACCGGGCGGGCGAGATCGCCGAACGCTGCCTCGCCTTCGGTCTCGACGAGCTGCGCTACGAGTATCCGCGGGAGATCGTGCCGACAGGCTGCACGCCCGACGGGCACCTCCGCAGCCTGGTCGAGGCCGGGGCGATCGAGCGCTATTCGCCTGCGACCCATCCCGAAGGTGTGCCGGGTCGGGTGCGGCAACGCATCGAGCACGAACTCGCGTTGATCGCCGAGCTCGACTATGCCCGCTACTTCCTGACCGTGCACGACCTCGTGCGCTTCGCGCGGCAACGCGGAATCCTCTGCCAAGGGCGCGGCGCCGCGGCGAACTCGGTGGTCTGCTTCTGCCTCGGCGTCACCGCGGTCGACCCGGATCGCATCGAGACGCTCTTCGAGCGGTTCATCAGCAAGGAGCGGAACGAGCCGCCCGACATCGACATCGACTTCGAGCATCGACGCCGCGAGGAGGTGATCCAGTACCTCTATCGCCGCTACGGGCGCGATCGGGCGGCGCTCGCGGCGGAGGTCGTCTGCTACCGCGGCCGAAGCGCGGTGCGGGAGGTCGGCAAGGCGCTCGGCTTCGCCCCGGAGACCCTCGACCGCCTCGCCGGCGGCATCGACTGGTGGACGCAGGGGGCCGGCGAGCCCGATCGCGTGCGCGAACTCGGCTTCGATCCCGAGGCCCCGGCCGTGCGTCGACTCATGGCGCTCGCGGGGGATCTCGTCGGCTTCCCGCGGCATCTGTCGCAGCACGTCGGCGGGTTCGTGATCACCGAAGGACCGCTCTGCGAGAGCGTGCCGATCGAGAACGCCGCGATGGCCGACCGCACGGTGATCGAGTGGGACAAGGACGACCTCGATGCGATGGGCATGCTCAAGGTCGACATCCTGGCCCTCGGCATGCTGAGCGCGATCCGTCGCGCGATCGATCTGGTGAATGGTGCGGACACGCGCGGGGAGGGCGACGCGGACCCGCCTGCTCGCCTCGAGTACCACACCGTGCCTTCGGAGGACCCGGCGGTCTACGACATGCTCTGCCGCGGCGACTCGGTGGGGGTCTTCCAGGTCGAGAGCCGAGCGCAGATGAACATGCTGCCGCGGCTTCGGCCGCGATGCTTCTACGACCTCGTCATCGAGGTCGCCATCGTGCGGCCCGGCCCGATCCAGGGGGACATGGTGCATCCCTACCTGCGCCGCCGCCGCGGCGAGGAGCCGATCGAGTTTCCAGACGATGCGGTGCGGCGGGTGCTCGAACGGACCCTCGGCGTGCCGCTCTTCCAGGAGCAGGCGATGGCGCTCGCGATCGTCGCGGCGGGGTTCACGCCCGGCGAGGCCGATCAGTTGCGTCGGGCCTTGGCCGCCTGGAAGCGTCCCGGCAACGCGATCGACGAGTTCCGGCGACGCCTCGTCGAGGGCATGGCCTCGCGCGGCTACTCGACCGCGTTCGCCGAGCAGGTGTTCGAGCGGATCCGCGGCTTCAGCGGGTACGGTTTTCCGGAGAGCCATGCGGCGAGCTTCGCGCTGCTCGTCTACGTCTCGGCGTGGCTCAAGTGCCGCCACCCCGCGGCGTTCACGGCGGCGCTCCTCGACAGCCAGCCGATGGGCTTCTACGCACCGGCACAACTCGTGCGCGATGCCCGCGAGCACGGCGTGCGGATCCGTCGCATCGATGTTGCGCGAAGCGGCTGGCAATGCCGGCTCGAGCGGGATCGTGCCGAACTGGATCCGGCGCTGCCGGAACCATTCGTGTCGGGCGAAGCCGAGTCGCGTCGCGGTGCCTCGCCCGAAGCCCGCCGAACGTCGGGCGAGCATGGATGGAGCAGCGCGTCGGGATGCCGTGACGCGACTGCAGGCAGCAGGGGGGCGGCGACGCTTCGCCTCGACGAGCCAGCCATTCGTCTGGGTATGGAACTGGTGCGAGGACTGTCGCAGGAGGAGGCCGAGGCGATCGCGGAGGCGGTGGCGACACACGGTCCGCCGCCGACGATCGAAGCGCTCTGGTCCCAGAGCGGCGTGTCGGCGTCGGCGATGCGGCGTCTGGCTCAGGCGGAGGCGTTCGCGTCGCTGGGGCTCGACCGCTCGCAGTCGCTGTGGCAGGTGCGGGCGCTTCCGAAGCGCCGGCTCGAACTCTTCGACGGCGATCGTGGCGATGTGCGCGAATCGGCGCGGCGTTCGCCGCCATCGGCGCCGCTGCCCACGACGCCACGGCTGCGGCGGCTCGCGCTCGACTACGGCGCGACCGGGCTCTCGCTGCGCGACCATCCGATCGCGTGCCTGCGTCCGCTGCTCGAGGCTCGAGGCGTGCTCGCCAACGCGGCGCTTGCCGACGAGGCGATCACCGAGGATGGCGAGCGGATCGTGGTGGCGGGGCTGGTGCTCTGCCGGCAGCGGCCGTCGACGGCGAAGGGCACGGTCTTCATCACGCTCGAGGACGAGACCGGCATCGCCAACCTCGTGATCCGCCCGAAGGCGTGGGAGCGGGGGCGCCGGGCGGGTCGCCATGCGACGGTGCTGTCGGCCGAAGGCAAGTTGCAGCGGCGCGAAGGCACGATCGCGGTGATCGTCACGCGGCTCGAGGATCTCACCGGCACGCT
>JBMSXH010000335.1:0-3412 GCA_049425445.1 Phycisphaerales bacterium
ATTGCGGGGCAGGAGCGCGCGGGCCCGTTCGAGCCCCCTTCCGTCGGGATGCCTCGCATGGAAGGAGAGCCAGCGGCCGATCATCCGGGACCGCTGCCCGGCCTCGGCTGGCGTGTTCGCCTCGAGGATCGCCATCGCCTCCAGGCCACTCTCGTAGGGCGCCATGGATGCGATCTCCGCCCAGGTCGCGGCGCTCGCCTCCGACCCCGCCAGATTCGCCTGCTCCATTCGAGCCGCTTCCCGAACCTGCCCACTCATGATCATCGACGCGAGAAGCGCTCTGTAGGGGCCGGGCCGAGTCGACGCCTCGGCCGCGATCAGGTCGCGATGGCGGCTCAGGAGCACCAACGCGGCCTCGGGGCGATTTCGAGCGAGTTCAAGGGCCGCTTGCGCCTCATCGACCGGTCGGACATCGGGAAACCTCAGCCGACGCCACTCGGCGCACATCGCCGAGGCCTTGTCCAGGTCGCCCAGAGAGGATGCTGCGAACACCTGCCACTGCAACGGATCGGGCGAGTCCGGGAAGCGACGCGCCGCGGCCGACGCGAGTGCCAGGGCCTCCGAAGATCGGCCGGCAGCCTGATGCAGGCCTGTGGCGAGCCTCCACGCGGCCTGCGCGTCGCCGAATCGACTGCAAAGCTCCTTCGCCATGCGCAGGTCGTCCGGATCCGGCGACAGGCGCCCGCTCTCGTTCCGAGCGGATCGCAGGATGCGAATCGACTCCTGAAGAACCGCCGGCGTCGTCCCCGAGGCCATCGTCGCGGCGGCGCGATCGATGACCGACGGCTCCTCGAAGGCCACCGATATCGCGATGGAGAGGAGATCCTCGGACTGCGGATCGAGTCGCAGCCCTTCGACCGCGGCATCCACCGCCCCGCCGCGGTCGCCTGCGGCGATCTTCGTCACCGCGAGACCCCTCCAGTAGAGGGGGGCGCCTCCGAGAGTCGCGGCAGCCTGTTGAAGATCCGCCGCCGCCCCCTTGGCATCACCCTCGGCAACTCGAATCTCCGCCAGGGCGAGCGAGGTCTGAAGTTGACTCAACTCGCCACCGACTGCCGACAACATCGACTTCGACTCCTCGGTGCGACCCATCCGCTGAAGGACCAGCCCAAGTCGCAGCACCGCCTCCGCCTTGACGGCGTCGTCGGTCATCGCGGCGCGATAGGCCTGCTCGGCACCCGCGAGGTCTCCGACGGCCGCCCGTGCCCGCCCGAGCGCAAGGGAGTCGTTGCCGCGCCCCGAGCGATCCGTCACCCGCGACAGGTCTCTCACGAGTTCCTCGAGATTTCCCTGCCGGAACGACGACAGGGCCCGCTGCCGGGAGGAGACCATTCCGTCGCGATCGATCGCCTCGAACTCTCGGAGCAGTCGATCCGCGTCCGCGATCGATCCTTGCGACTGCATGAGATCGATGACGATCGGATAGAGCTCGATCGCATCCGGCCGATCCGCAAGCAGTCGCCGCCCAAGGCGGATCGCCGACTGCGGATCGGTGGCCGAATCCGCGATCATCAAGCGAAGCAGCGTGGCACCGATCGAGTAGGAGGCCGGATTCGAAAGCAGCTCGGTGTTCAACTTCGCGATCGACTCGATCCGGGCCGGCCCGTTATCGCGATCGAAGGTCAGGAGCCAGTTCGCTTCGGCGAGCATGTGCTCGACGGAATCCTCGCCGCGAAGCTGCTTGCCGAGGTCGATGACGCGACGCGTCAGATCCCGGTCTTCCCAGGTCCGTTGGTCGAAGAGGATGCGATTCAAGAGCACTACATCGCCGGGGAACTCCTGCACGGCCTCGTCTGCCACGCGGCGGAAGAGCGACCCATCCATGCCCTGCGTCTCGCCCACCAGGGTCAGCCAGGCCTCTCGACGCACGGAAGGTTCGCTTGCATCGAGGGGCAGCGCGTCGCGAAGCGACCGAAGCCTCTCCTCGTCGGAACCAGACGTGTCGACCGAGATGGCGATGACGCGAGGATCCTCCGGCGAGGCTTCGCGCAGCCTGGCGAGAAGACGCTCCGCAAGCACCGGCGACAGGGACTCGATCCTGCGACGCAGGTTCAGCATCACGGTGGTCTGCGGCGGATCGGCCGCGAGCATCGCCACGACCACGTCGTCCAGGATGTCCGGCCTTCGCTGGTCGATCGCGGCGGCCGCCAGGGGAATCGCCGTCGCCGCGTTGATCCCGCCCGCCTCGACGATGCGCTCCGCCAACTTCAGCGGATCCGAGTCTCCGGTCGTCTCGACGATTCGTTCCTCCAGATCGGCTGGCAGGGGACGCCCGTCGCACCACATGATCACCAACGCAAGCGCGAACTCGAGTCGTCCTGGGTAACGAACGATCGACTCGAGCACATGATCGATCGCTTCGGGCATGTTGCCGAGCTGCGCCTTGCCCTCCATCAGCACCAGACTTCCGAGGAAGGTCCGCTCCTGGGACTCCGCCGCCTCGGCGAGTCGATTGGTCAGGACCACGTCGCCGATCGAGAGTGCTGCACGAGCGGCGGCGATCTTCTCCATCACCGTCGAGTGCTGGGCCTCGGCGGCGCTTCGCAGTTCGGCGAAGACCTTCCGGTCGCGACTCCGCACCACATCCGAGGCGGCAAGGATGGCCGCTCGAGATCGCGAGGCCTCGGATCGGCCGGGCGAAGACTGCTCCAGCTCCCTCAACCATCGACCACGCGTCTTCGGATCGAGATCGATCGAGAGAAGAGCAAGCGGAGCGACGAGTTCCGCTCGGGCCGCACCGGCGTCGGTCGAGCCCTCCACCAGATCGATCAGGAAGTCGGAGCGACCACTGGCGAATCCCCAGCCCGCGGCGATGCGCGTGAACACCTCGTCTTCGACGCCAACACGCTCGGCGAAGTCTCGGATCAGCCGCTCCGCCTCGGAAGCGAGGCCAAGGTCCGACAGGATCGAGAGCATGTTCTCGAGCCTCGCCCCGTTCGCCGCGCCTCGCGCGACCCCGAGGTTGGCGATCCGGCTCGACTCCTCGGACTCGCCCGTGAGGGCCAGGAGGGCCGCGACCACCAGTTCGTCGAGGCCATCGTCGAACCGGCCTCGCGGCCACGACTTCGTCAACTCGACGGCTTCGCTGGGCTCCAGTCCGCTCGCGAGGGCGGTGGAGATCTGCAACTGCTTCCAGCGCGATGAATCCGGGTTCTGCTGGACGAGTCGAGCGGAGATGTCCGCCGCCTCCGCCCAACGACCGAGCGCCATGAGAATCTGCACCCTGGCTTCCAGCGCCTCGGGGTCGTCGGGGTTGGCCTCGAGGATCACGTCCGCCATGTCGAGCGACTCTCGCATGAAGCCGAGCCGCGGGTAGATCCGCAGCAGTTCCCGACGCGCCTCGAGGTCCTGCGGATCCAACTCGACGACACGCTGGAAAAGCACGACCGCCCTCGGCAAGTGGCTGTCGTCC
>JBMSXH010000336.1:0-3411 GCA_049425445.1 Phycisphaerales bacterium
CTCGTCACCACGCGATGGGCGCAGACCGCGAGCACGTTGCCCACGATGTCCTCCGGCTCGCAGTAGTCGCGACCGTCCATGAGCGCCGTGGCGCGAGCGGCTTGCGCGAGGGCCAGTGCCCCGCGCGGGCTGATCCCCACCTGGAGATCCTCCGCGTCGCGGCTCGCCGCGGCGATCGCGATGACGTAGTCGACGAGCGGGTCGGCGAGGCGCACCGCATCGACGCGATCCTGCAGCGCGACGACCTCCTCGGCGGTCATCACCGGCTTGAGATCATGCAGGCTCGTCCGCGCCGGCTGCAGTCGGAGGATCCGCCCTTCGTCGTCGGGAGCCGGATAGCCGAGGCTGATCCGCATCAGGAATCGGTCGAGCTGGTTCTCGGGAAGCGGATAGGTGCCCTCGAACTCGTAGGGATTCTGCGTGGCGACCACCATGAACGGCTTCGGCAGGTGGAACACCTCGCCCTCCGCGGTGACGGTGGCCTCGCTCATCGCCTCGAGCAGCGCCGACTGCGTCCGGGGCGTGGTTCGGTTCACCTCGTCGGCGAGGACCACGTTCGCGAAGACCGGGCCGCGGCGAAACTCGAAGCCGCCCGAGTCGCGATTGAAGATGCTGACGCCGGTGATGTCCGAGGGAAGCAGGTCGGGCGTGCACTGGATCCGGCTGAATCGGCAGTGGATCGACCGGGCCAGCGCATTGGCCAGCACGGTCTTGCCGACCCCCGGCACATCCTCGATCAGCAGGTGCCCCCGCGCGAGCAGGCACAGGATCACCCGATCCACCGCCTGCAGGTTGCCCATGTAGACCGAGGCGATGTTCTGGCGGAGTCGTTGGATCGAATCGAGCATCAGGTCTCGTCGAGGGGCGCGGAAGCGCGAGTATAAACCTGAGTCCCGCTCGCACCCGAGACCGACGCGTGCCCGATTCGACAGGCCCAAGCAAGTCCGCGGCGTCGCGTCCGGCGATCGGCATCTCTCTGCCGTGCCATCGCTGCGGATACGAGATGCGAGGCCTCGATCCGACGGCGGTCTGCCCCGAATGCGGCGAGCCGGTTTGGCGATCGATCGCCGAGGCGGTGGATCTGGTGCCGGTCCCGCTCGACGACCGCTCGGCGCGCAGACTCGCTCGGGCCCTCGACCTGCTCGCCGCGACGAGCCTCCTGACCGCCTTCGCCACCGCGATGCCTCCCGCCGCCTGGGTCCCGGCCGTCTGGTGGAAGGAGACGGCGCTCCTCGTCCGGCTATCGCTGCTCGGGGACCTCTCGGGACCAGCCGTGCTCCTGGCCATCGGTGGTCTTCTCGCATCGTTCGTGACGCTGCTGCGAGCCGCCGGGGCCGCGCCGTTGGTCGCCGCGATGCTGGCCCTGCCGCGTCGACTGATTCTGTTGGCGGGGATTCCCTGGTCGCTGGCGATCGTGGGACTCCACCGGGGCGATCTGTCGCCCGTGGCAGCCACGGCAGTGGCCGGCACCGCGCTCGGGGTGCTCCTGCTCGCCTCGAGTCTGGTGGCGGAACGGCTCGGACCGGTGAGCCGTCGATGGCGGGCCGGCGGCACGGCCATCCAGCGGCCCTGGGGCTTGATCGCCGCTCTGGCGGTGGCGTTGGCGGCGATGGGGATTCGGGTCGCGTTGGAGGCGCCTGGCGGCCGTGGGGGATTGTCGCCCTCGGCTCCCCTCGAGGCCTTGTGGCTCACGAGTGCCTTCGTGGCCGCTCTGGCGGTTCTCCTTGCCGGACTGGGAACCGTCTACCTCGCGGTGAACCTGGGTTGGATCGCGCGAGACCTTCGCCGCCGCCGACCCGGCATCGGCGAGGTGATCGACAGCAGGCCGTCGAAGGCGACTGCCGAATCGGCAGGAAGCGGGGGCGGCGCCGCGAGGCGATGACAGGATCGCGTCTCCGAGTCGGCGAGTTCGTCGGGCCAGGAGGAGCCAGACCAGGGATCGAAGTGGCGAGGGATCGCCCGGTGCCGAGTTGATCCGCATCTTGTCGCTTCTCCGCGCGACTTGGAGCGGTTTGGCGCGGCGTTTGAAGAGATCTGACTCTCTTCCTTCGCCGCGAGCCCCATCCGATGGGGGCCGGCGGCTGGAGAGGTCCAGACGCCCTACGGGCACACGCCCTTTCAGGAGAACTCGAACATGGCCGTGAAGGAACTGACCTTCGACATCGAAGCCCGCAAGAGCCTGCTCGCGGGAGTCGAGAAGCTCGCTGCCGCCGTCAAGAGCACCCTCGGTCCCCGTGGGCGGAACGCCCTGCTCGACAAGAGCTGGGGCGGCCCCAACGTGACCAAGGACGGCGTGACCGTCGCCGAGGAGATCGAGCTTCGGGACAAGGTCGAGAACATCGGCGCCCGGCTCGTCCGCGAGGCCGCCAGCAAGACCTCCGACGACGCCGGCGACGGCACCACCACCGCGACCGTGCTCGCCGAGGCCCTCTTCAAGGCCGGCCTCAAGCGGATCGCCGCCGGAGTCGAGGCCAACGCCCTCGTCCGCGGCATGAAGAAGGCGGCCGATGCCGCGTCGGTCCACATCGGATCGATGGCTCGTCCCGTCTCCAACGTCTCCGGAGGCATCGCCGCGGTCGCCACGATCTCGGCGAACAACGACGCCGAGGTCGGCAAGATCATGGCGAAGGCCTTCGACGCGGTCGGCAAGGACGGCGTGATCACGGTCGAGGAGGGCAAGGGCCGCGAGACCGAGGTCGAGGTCGTCGAGGGCATGCAGTTCGACCGCGGATTCCTCTCGCCGAACTTCGTGACCGATGCCGAGGCGATGAAGGTCGAGTTCGACAAGTGCCTCGTCCTCGTGCATGAGGACAAGATCGACTCCGTCTCGAAGCTCGTTCCGCTGCTCGAGAAGGTGATGGCCTCGAAGAAGCCGCTCCTCATCATCGCCGAGGACGTGACCGGCGAGGCGCTCTCGACGCTCGTCATCAACAAGCTTCGCGGCGTGCTGCAGGTCTGCGCGGTCAAGGCTCCCGGCTACGGCGATCGCCGGAAGGCGATGCTCGAGGACATCGCGGTCCTCACCGGCGCCACCCCGATCATGAAGGACCTCGGCATCGAGCTCGACAAGGTCGCCCTGACGCAGCTCGGTCAGGCGAAGAAGCTCGAGATCACCTCCGACCACACCACGATCGTCGAGGGTGCCGGCAGCACCTCGTCGATCAAGGCCCGCTGCGAGACGATCCGCACCGAGATCGAGAACACCGACTCCGACTACGACCGCGAGAAGCTCCAGGAGCGGCTCGCGAAGCTCGCCGGCGGCGTCGCCCAGATCAAGGTCGGCGCGAGCAGCGAGGCGGAGCTCAAGGAGAAGAAGTCCCGCGTCGAGGATGCGCTCCACGCGACCCGCGCCGCGGTCGCCGAGGGCGTGCTCGCCGGAGGCGGCACCAGCTTCATCCGCTCGATGCCCGC
>JBMSXH010000337.1:0-3401 GCA_049425445.1 Phycisphaerales bacterium
CTCGCGGGCCTCGGTGCGGGACGGCGTCGTCGCTGATCTCCGCCAACTTCGTTCGATGCGAGGCACCGATCGGGATGAGTCATGCCCGGTCGGTGCCTCGTTCTTTCGCCGGCGCCGACAATTCCGTTGATGGGCGTGCCGAGACGCCGCAGGTTCGACCTCGATCGCTCGCTTCACGCCTCGACCGACCGCTTGCCTCAACCGTCGACCCTCGACCAAGGACCTTCCGCATGACTCGCTTCTCGCTTGCCGCCGTGGTCCTCTCCGGCGCCGCCGTGTGCGGCCCGGTGTCCGGACAGTCCGTGGTGTTCGAACTGCTGACGCCCGACGCGCCCGACGATCTCGCGCCGCTCAGCGTGAGCGCCGATGGATCGGTCATCGCCGGCAACTCGCTGTTCGCCTTCACCTACGAGACCTTCCGCTGGACGGCGAAGGGCGGCGCGGAACTGCTGGGACGGGCGACCACGACGGTCCTCGGTGTCGGCGCTGGCACGCCGGACATCTCCAACGACGGCACGAAGATCAGCGCCACCGTGCTCAACGACACCGAGCAGTACGCGACGATCGGCATCTGGACGCTCGGCGAGGGGTGGTCCACGGCGGAGATTCCCGACGACTATCCGTCGGACTGCGCGCCGCTCGACCAGTCGATCGGCTCGGCCTGGGGACTCTCCGGCGACGGCGAGACGGTGGTCGGGCTCTACTGGCGTGGCGGCGTGAGCGGCGGCGGGTCGGCGCACGCGACCGCCGGACCGATCGATGCGCTGCAGGATCTCGGGAGCCTCTTCTCGAACCGATCCTCGCGGGCGAACGCCGCGAGCGACGACGGCCGGGTGGTGGGCGGATGGGCGGAGCGGACGGACGGGCTCTGGCAGCCCACCGTCTGGGTGGACGGCGTGCTGACCCAACTGGGCACGCATGAAGCGTTCTGCTCGGTGGATGGCGTGCGGGCGGATGGATCGACCGTCGTCGGCTCGGGCAAGGCGCCGAACACGTTCACGGTCGGCGACGCCTATCGCTGGGACTTCAACGGCAAGTCGTGGGTGCCGACGGTGCTCGGATCGCTGCCCGGAACCTTCCAGCCGTTCGGACTCGCGACCGCCCGCTCCATCACCGCGGACGGCTCGACGATCGTGGGCTACAACCGATTCAGCGCCAACAACGGGACCGGCTTCATCTGGACCGCCCAGGACGGCATGCGAAGCGTCGGCGACTATCTCGCCGACAACGGCGTCGCGGTGCCGGCGAATCTGCTGCTTCTCGATGTTCCCGCGATCTCCGACGACGGCAGCACCATCGTCGGCATCGCGTTCGACACGACGTTCAATCGCTATCGCGGGTTTCGGATCCTCATCACGCCGGCGTGCACCGCGGATCTCAACGGCGACGGCGCGGTGAACGGCGCGGATCTGGCCATTCTGCTCGGCGATTGGGGAGCGGGTGCCGGGTCGCCGGCCGATCTCAATGGCGACGGCACGGTGAACGGCGCGGATCTCGCGATCCTGCTCGGCGAATGGGGCGATTGCTGAGTCCTGGACAGACGCGTCGCTACGCGGGCCCGCCCCCAAGGTCGCGCGAACCGGAGTCCTCGTCGGCGCCGGATTCCGTCGCGGCATCGCCGGCGGTTCCGTCGGCACGGCCCGGATCCGCCGCAGGTTCGGGATCGCGTGCGTTCGCTCGTTCGCTCAGCTCGGTCGAGACCACCACATCGGACTCGCCGCTCAGGAACGCCTGAAGCATCGGCCGGAGGATCTGTTCGATCGACTCCGCCAGCGCGGGCGAAGTGCCGACCACGCCTTCGCCGACGATGTTTCCGCTGCCGACGGATTGCCAGACCAGATGTCCGCTCGGGGCGTGCCAGAGCTGCAGCGTGATCTCGATGCTGATCCAGCCGGTGCGGATGAAGGACAGGCCGGCGAAGGTGAACCGGTTCGCGTTGTCGGTGTGCACTCCCGCCAGCCACGGAATCATGAGGTACTCGACGCCGAGGGCCTCGGCGATCGGCCGCAGCTTGGCACGGTCGGCGATGCTGTCCTTCGACGTGTCGTCGAGCAGCGCCGTCAACTCGGGAGCGAGACCGGCGGCGTTCACGCCGTTGACGACCTCCGAGACCGAGTAGAGCGAGAGCGATCGCCTGTCGCCCGAGGCTCCGAGGGCCGTCAGGCCGGGAATGAACGACTGTCGCTCGCCGCGGCGGGCCTGGCGAACGAGGCGATCGATCGAGATGTTCACGAAGGGTGCGAAGCCGACGCTGGTGCCCGTCACGGTGGTCGGCAGGATCGCCAGTCGGGCGGGGGTGGCCGCGAGCAGGGCGGGCACGTCGAGATCCGGAACGTAGGTCTCGGCTCGGGTCGTCACGCCCACCTGCACGTTCGGCGAAGCGCATCCGACGAGAGTCATGGCGGATGCAAGCAGCACGACGAGGGCGCGTGGCGAATGGGGCATGGTCGAGGGCGTTCCGGTTCCGTGGATGGTCGATGGGCCGCGAGCGACCATTGTTGTCCAATTTGCTTCGTCCGTCACGTTCGCCGACGGAGCACTCGATTCAGCCCATGTATCGCCGGTGCGCTGCGATCGAGCGCGGCACGGTCGCGCAACGGGCCGTCGGTGCCGAGCTACTCCGCCGAAGGCGCTGCGAACACGCGACTCCAATCGTTCGTCATGTCGATGACGATCCATCCTCGGCTGGAGGCCTCGTCGAGACCGCGAGCAAGTCGACCCACCGGCGAGGTGCGGTCGTAGGCGAACTCGCGTTCGGCGTCGGTGTGGTGCAGGAGCACGCCAAGGCGCGGGCCTTCTCCGGAGGTGGTCCACTCGAGCATCTCGAAGTCGCCGTCGGAGTTGCCGACCGCGAGGATCGGTCGCCTTCCGAATCGCTCGAAGATCCCGACGGGCTTGCCGGCCTTGTCGTTGAGGAAGTCGATCTCCGATCGGCGCTCGATGCGCGGCGGGCCGTCGTCGTCGACGTACTCGAGCCCGATGCGGCTGCCGACCACGAGTTCCGGCGGCACGCCGTAGAGATCCTGCGAAACGACCCGCAGGAAGTCGGCCCCGCCGCCGGAGCAGATCGCCACGGTGAACCCGCGGCTTCGCAGCAGTTCGAGCAGTTCGAGCATGGGGGTGTAGACGCACTCGAGGTAGCGGCGGCCGAGCGTCGGGTGCGTCGCATCGCGCGTCCACGCGCCGACCGAGGCGGCGAAGGCCTCGGAGTCCATCCCGGCATGGCTCGCCATCACCAGTTCGAGCACGCCGTGCTCGCCGCTCGCGGCGAGGCCCGCGAAGTCGCCTTCGATCGCCGATCGGAACGGCTCCTCGGTCCGCCATTCCGGATGCTCGTCGGCCATCGCCCGCACGCGATCGATCGCGAACGCCAACTGGATGTACGCCGGCTTCTCGCACCA
>JBMSXH010000338.1:0-3395 GCA_049425445.1 Phycisphaerales bacterium
CGCCTCCACCCTTCGAGTCGATGAACTGGAAGTTCTCGATCACGACCCGCATCTTGGAGCGCTTGTTGCCGCTCTGATCCTGCCACGAGTCGAGCTTGAGCCGGCCCTCGACGAAGACCGGACGGCCCTTGGCGAGGTACTGCGCCATCACCTCGGCGGTGCGGCCCCACGCTTCGCAGTCGACGAAGGTGGTCTCCTCGCGATCGTTGCCGTCGCGATCCTTGAAGCGGCGATTGACCGCGAGCCCGATCTCGGCCACCGACTGGTTTCCGGCGGTCTGCTTGAGCTCGACGTCCCGCGTGAGGTTGCCCATCAGCAGGACCTTGTTGTAGTTCGCCATCGTGGGGAGTCCTTTCTCGAGAGGGTCTTGGAAGCGCGTCGGGACCGGAACCGGCTGACGACCGCCTCATGGGGCCGGCGGCCATACCGGACAGGATCCTAACATCCTCCGCGAGATCCGCGGCAGTTCCCGCCCAAATGCCGAGCGTTTTGCCCGGTCACTTGCCCGAGTCGTCCTCCTCGATCCGGTCCTCGGCGACGGCCTGCTCGGCCGCCTCGGCCATCGCCCGCTCCCCGCGGAGAGCGATCTCGTCGGCGAGACGCTTCTGGCCCTCCTCGTTCTGCATGTGCTCGGGCAGCATGTGCTCGGCCTTCAGCACGAGCGACCGCAGCAGCTTCTCGGAGAGATTGCAGTCCCGCTCGATGCGGGCAAGTGCGTTCACCGGGGCACGGAAGTAGGCGAGCAGGTAGAGGCCGCGCTTGTTCCCGGCGATGTCGTAGGCGAGACGACGCTCGTCCCACTTGACGAGGCTCACGATCTCGGCGCCGCCGCGGGCGAGAATCTCGCGAACGTGCTCGACCGCTCCGCCCAGGTCGGCGGCGGCGGATTGCGGGAAGAGGAACATGCCTTCGTAGAGGCGGGTGCGGACGGCGTCCGCGGTGGTGGTGTCGCTCATGGTTGCTGGTCCTGAAAGGATGTGGATGCGGTCTGGATGCGATGCGGACGATCCGTCCGCCGGCGTCACGGAGAGGCCGGTCCGGCGGGCGGGGAGGCGCTGCCGCCCTCGGGGCGGGAGGCGGTGGGAGGGGCCTGGGTGGCGGAGCGACGGCTCTCGACGTCTCCCCGCTCCTGGCGGTTGAAGCGATTCATGCAGGTCGCGAGGCCGTCGCGAACCCAGGTCTCGACGGCGTCGGCGGCGAGGCGGATGCCTTCGTCGACGAGAGGCCGTTGCTCGGGCCGGAAGCGACCGAGCACGTAGCTCGACCAATCCTGCTCGCCCGGGCCGTCGATGCCGATCCGGCAGCGGGCGTAGGCGTTGTGGCCGAACGCCCGCTGGAGATCGTTCAGGCCCTGATGGCCGCCGGAGCCGCCTTCGCCGCGAATGCGAATGGCGCCGCAGGGAATCGACATGTCGTCGACGAGCACCATCAGGTCCTGCTTGGCATCGAGCTTGTGGAATCGAAGGGCTTCGCCGGTCGAGAGGCCGGACCGGTTCATGTAGGTGAGCGGCTTGAGCAGCAGCACCCGCTCGTCGCCGATCGCGATCTCCTCCGCAAGCCCCTGGAACTTCGCCCGCGCGCCGCGGCCGCCGCTGCCGAAGCGCTGCGACAGCGCATCGACCGCGTCGAACCCGGCGTTGTGCCGGGTGCCGCGATACTCGAGTCCAGGATTGCCGAGGCCGACGACGAGCTTCATGGCCGGGTTCGAGGGCTCAGGAGCCCTCGCCCTCCTTCTCCTTGCGGGCGGTGAGGACCTCGGGCGTCGCGGCAGCCGGCGACGCGGCGGCTTCGCCTTCCGCATCCTCGGTGACGTACTCGAGGTGGGCGACGAGCGAGTCCGTCGCGGTCACCGCGGCGCAGCCCGCCGGCATGGCGAGATCGGCGACGGTGAAGGCGTCGCTGGTCATCTTGTCGAGATCGACGCGGATCTCGTCGGGGATGTCGCGAACCTTGCACCGCACCTCGACCTCGTTGAGGACGTGGGTCAGGACGACGCCCGACTTGGCGGCCGCGGCCGGGGCGCCGACGAAGTGCAGGTGGACCTTGACCTCGACCTCCTCGTCGAGATTGACCCGGGAGAGGTCGACGTGGATGACGTCGTCGCCGAGGTGGCCGAACTGCAGGTCCTTGACGAGGCAGGTCTCCTTCCCATCGCCGGTGGCGACGTGGAAGACGTGGATGCCCTGATGCAGGAAGCGAAGGGTCTCCTTCGCGTCGAGCGTCACCGCGACCGGCTTCTCTCCGTGGCCGTAGATCACGGCGGGAAGTCGACCGGCGGCGCGGAGCCGCTTCGCGTAGCGGCTGCCGAGCCGGTCGCGAACGTGGGCTTCGAGGGTGGGGGTCTCGTGGCTCATGGAACGGAACTCCTGAAGTCCGGGCGAAGCGCCCGGGAACTGGTGCGGGACGTCAGCGCTTGGTGCCCACGCCGGTCCGGAACATCGCCGAGACCGACTGGTCGTGGTGGATTCGATGGATCGCCTCGCCGAGCAGTCCGGCGACGCTGAGGACGACGAGCTTCTCGCCGAGCGCCGAGAGCCGGTCGCCGGGCGGAATGGTGTCGGTGACGACGACGTTGGTGAAGGGCGCGTCGGCGAGCCGCTGCGGCGCCAGTCCGGCGAGGACGGCGTGCGAACAGGCGGCATGCACTTCCAGAGCCCCGCGATCCCGCACGAGCCTGGCCGCCTCGCAGACGGTGCCGCCGGTCGAGATCATGTCGTCGAACATCAGCACGTTGCGGCCGGAGACCTCGCCGATCAGGCTCTTGAGGACGACCTCGGTGCCGCTCTTTCGGCGCTTGTCGATGATCGCGAGTTCGCAGCCAAGCGCGTTGGCGTACATGTTGGCGACCTTCACGTTGCCGACGTCGGGCGAGACGACCACGCAGTCGCCGATCTGCTCGCGGATCGAGTCGAAGTGCTTGAGCAGCACCGGTGCCGCGGTGAGGTGGTCGACCGGCAGGTCGAAGAAGCCCTGGATCTGCGCGGCGTGCAGATCCACGCAGAGCACGCGGTCGGCGCCCGCCTCGGCGACGAGGTTCGCGACGAGCTTCGCGGTGATCGGCACCCGACCCTCGTCCTTGCGGTCCTGTCTCGCATAGCCGAAGTAGGGGATGACCGCGGTGATCCGGCGGGCCGACGCTCGCCGCAGGCAGTCGAGGAAGATCAGCAGTTCGACGAGGTTCGAGTTGACCGGCTCGCAGGTCGACTGGACGACATAGCAGTCGCGTCCGCGGACGTCCTCGTGCAGGCGCACCAGGAGTTCGCCGTCGGGAAACCGCTCCACGGCGGACTGGCCGAGCGGAAGTTCGAGGTGCTCGCACATCGCGCGGGTGAGCGCGGGGTTGGAGGTGCCCGAGAAGATCTTCAGATGCTCGCGATCGCCGGCGCTCACGATCG
>JBMSXH010000339.1:0-3392 GCA_049425445.1 Phycisphaerales bacterium
GCCTCGCTCCGCTCGGCACCTCCCCCGGACTGCTCCGCAGTCCCGGGGAGGAGTTCAGTTCGCGCACTCCCGTTTCCGGTGCCGCGAACCTCCCGTCACGGCGCTCACTCGAGATGAAACACCTCTTCGAGCGGCTGCATCGAGGTGTCGGCCGCACCACTCGAGAGGCTCTCGAAGAAGGGCGCCATCTCGCGCTGCCACCGGGCATTGATCTCCTCCGACTGCATGCCGCGCACCGCCGCATCGAAGTCGGGCGTCTCGCAGTACCCCACGAGCAGGCCGTCGTCGCGGAGGAAGAGCGAGTAGTTGCGCCATCCGTGCCGCGAGAGCGCCGCGAGCATCTCCGGCCAGACCGCACGG
The DNA here is from genome assembly GCA_049425445.1 of Phycisphaerales bacterium. Classification (GTDB taxonomy): domain Bacteria; phylum Planctomycetota; class Phycisphaerae; order Phycisphaerales; family SM1A02; genus VGXO01. Next base: position 361 of record JBMSXH010000339.1, read on the forward strand.
TGTCGCGCACGGTACTCCGCCAGTCGATCCGCCTTCACCTTGAGCAGGAAGCAGACGCGCTTCATCGCAGGCCCTCCTCGATTCGAATCCGTCAACGCACGAACGCGTCCGCGAGTCCGCCGTCGACGTGCAGCACCTGCCCGGTCGTCCGGCACGACTCGGGACCCGCGAGGAAGCGGATCGCCTCGGCCTGATCGCGCGGCGAGATGGTGGCCTTCAACAGCGTGCGTTCGGCGTAGAACCGACCAAGTCGCGCGACGAGCTCCTCGTCGCCCATCGCCTCGTGATGCTCGATCGCGTACTTGCGAAGGCTCGCAAGAACCCGCTCGCGCGGGAACATCGTGCTGCCCTCGATCACCGTCGCCGGCGCCACCGCGTTCACCCGAACGATCGGCGCGAGCGAGACCGCGAGGCTCCGCACCAGGTGGTTCGCCGCGGCCTTCGAGGCGTCGTAGGCGGTCGAACCCTTCTTCGAGACCACCGCGTTGACGCTCGTGGTCAGCACGATCGCCGCCGGCAGCGCCTGCTCGCCGAACACCGCCGCCGCCTCCTCGGCGAGGATCGAAGGCGCCAGCACGTTGACATCGAAGGTGCGACGGAACGCGTCGTCGGCGATCTTCCCGTCGGGTCCGGGCGTCGGGAAGAGCCCGGCGGTGACGATCAACTCGTCGATGCCGCCGAAGGCGAGGATCGCTTCGCCGATCGCATGCCTGACCGCGGCGCGATCGGTGGCATCGAAGGCGATCGCGACCGCCGGACCGCATCCGGAGACGCCGCTCCCCGCGACGCCGATGCCGCGACCGGTCTTGGCAAGCACCTGCTCGGCGGTCGACGACGCCATCGCCTCGTCGCGATCGGCCACCACGATCGACGCGTCGTCCTCGACGAGTCGAAGGGTCGCGGCGCGACCGATGCCCGACCCCCCACCCACCACCATCGACACATGGCCGGCGAGCGCCTTGGGCCTCGGCATCCGCTGCAGCTTCGCCTCCTCGAGCAACCAGTACTCGATGTCGAAGGCCTCCTGCCGCGGCAGCGCCTGGTATCCGCCGATCGACTCGGCGCCGCGCATCACCTCGATCGCGCCTCGATAGAACTCCGCCGTGGTCCGGCTCTCGGACTTGCTCGATCCCCACGCGACCATGCCGATGCCGGGGATGAGGATCACCGTCGGCTCGGGCGCCCGCATCGCCGGGCTGTCGGAATGCCGGCACGCGGCGTAGTACGCCTCGTAGTCGGCGACGTAGGCCGCGAGCCCGGCCTCGAGCCGCTCCTTCAGGGTCGCGACACTCTCGCGATGCGGATCAAACTCGACGAAGAGCGGGCGGATCTTGGTACGGAGGAAGTGATCGGGGCAACTCGTGCCGAGCATCGCCAGCCGCGCCGCATCGGCGCTGCCGACGAAGCGGAGGGTTTCCGCATCCCACTCGGCGGTCGCGATCATGCGGCGACGGCTCGACACGCGTCCGCGCATCCACGGCAGCGTCTCGACGAGCACGCGACGCCGCGTCGCGTCGTCGGCCGGCGCGATGCGCTCGCCACCAAAGGTCTTGTCGCCTCGATCGTGATCGGCGAGATACGCCGCCGCACGCTCGATGAGGTCGATCGAGCGGTCGTAGCACGCGCGGTCGTCGTCGTGCCAGTTGATGAGGCCGTGCTGGCCGAGGATGGCGCCCGCCGCCTCGGGATGCGCCTTGCAGCCCGCTTCGAGCGCGAGCCCCAGTTCGAAGCCCGGACGCATCCACGGGAGCCAGAAGACCTCGTCGCCGTAGACCTCGCGGGCCGCCTCCTCGCCCCGCACGCACGCGGCGAGGGCGATCACCGAGACGGGGTGGGTGTGGTCGACGTGCCGGCGCGGCACGAAGGCGTGCAACGGCGTGTCGATCGAGCTCGCCCGCGGATTGAGGTTCCACACGCAGTGCCGGTACGCGTCGACCATCGCATCCTCGGCGGCACTCTTGAGCCCGCGATCGGAACGGGCCGCGTAGACCGACTTCAACGCCTCGAGCTTCTCCATGGAGAGCGAAGCGAAGAACTCGCGTCCCGCGGTGCGAAGATCGCCGCCCGAGCCCTTCACCCAGAGCACCTCCTCGCGGCGTCCCGTCAGCGGATCGATCGAGTCGACCTTCGACGAGGTGTTGCCGCCGCCGGTGTTGGTGACGCGCTGATCGGCGCCAAGACGGTTCGATCGGTAGACGAGCCGCGCGACCGGATCGAACCCGGCGACGTCGGCGTCGTTCCAAAGGTGCTTCACGGATCCGGTGCGTGGGGCGGTGCGGGTCATGGCGTTCGATTCTCGCAGGTTCGGACGGTGTCGATTCGGCGTCGGGCGTCCTCGATCTCGGCCCGTCCCGCGCCCGACGGCTCGATCGTGCGGGCTCCCTCCACGGTCGCGGCGAAGCGACGGACCGCTCGCGCCGCCTCCGCGCCGGTCGCGCCGGCAAGCGCCACATGTTGGACGAGCGCGTTGCCGATCGCCGTGGCTTCGGTCGGACCGAGCACCACCGGAACCCCGGCAGCTTCGGCGATCAGTCGAGCCAGCATGATGTTCGCGGCGCCGCCACCGACGATCGCGAGGCGCCGAAGTTCCATGCCCGCGACCGATGTCACGCGGCGAGCCGCCTCGGCGGTCGCCAGCGCCAGCCCGTCGAGGATCGACCGCGCAATCGCGCCATCGCTCTCGGGCACCGGCTCACCGTGCTCGCGGCACCACGCCCGAACCCGTTCGGGCATGTCGAGCCCCGGAGCCGCGAAGCGGGCATCGTCGGGATCGATCACGCTGCGGAATGCGGCCGTCTCCGACGCGGCGGCGGAAAGCGCCTCCCAGGTCCAGCGTCGACCCGCCGACTCGAACGCGCGACGGCACTCCTGCAGAATCCAGAGCCCGGCGACGTTGCGGAGAAGCCTCGTCGCGCCGTGCGCACCCGGCTCGTTGGTCAGCCCGGCATGTCGCGCCGCCGCGGTGCGGACCGGGCGTTCGACTTCCACACCCACGAGCGACCACGTGCCGCTCGAGACGTAGACGTCGCCGG
>JBMSXH010000340.1:0-3386 GCA_049425445.1 Phycisphaerales bacterium
CGGCTGGCAGGCCCGTCGCATCGACCCGCGGGGCGACACCGCCGAGCAGATGCGCCGCGTCGTCTTGGCCGCGGGCGACGCGACCTGACCGGCGATCCGCGCGGCGGACCGAATCGCCGAGCCCCGACGGGCGGGGCAGCCTGCGGACAATCGTGAAGTGCTGCCTTCGGATTGTCCCTGTCCGTCTGGGACGCCCTCCTCGCCGCAGTCCTCGTCCCGCCTCCCCTAGGGGACGATCGCCAGCCGGCTCGCCCCTGCTCGTCGAAGCCAAGGCGACCCGCACGGTGCGCCCCGAGATGGCCGAGCCGATGCTGCGGCTTGCCTCGGCGATGCGCGAGCGAAGCGGCCGCCCGCCGCGCTGCCTCGTCGTCCACGAAGGGCCGGCGCTCGCGACGCGGGCCCTCGCGCCCGGCGCCGAGGCCGTGGATCTGGCGAGGCTGCTTGGAGTCGTTGGCGGGACCGGCTGAGACGAGTACCCGATCTCTCGCCGCTGTCTGGCGTCGGTCGTGCCCGGAGGGAGTATCTGAGCCTCACGGTGACGCGGGGCCGCTCCTTCCTACTCCGACACGGGTGACAACACGCCGATTTCCTCGCGGTCCGATTCGTCTCGGCTTGAACACCTCGTACCTTTAGAGCGTCCCGCAGCCGACGCTGCGGAATCGATCCGATCACCGGTGACGCTCGCCTGAAAGGCGTTCTCTTCGACTCTTCGGTCCCCCATCACCACCCACCCAAGCCCGCTCCCGCGGCCACCCCCGAGTTCTCCGATGAGCCCGACCCATCATCACACCCGCTCCGCACTCTCGATCCTCGCAGTGACGCTGGCGCATGCGATGGCCACAGCCGATGCGACCGACAAGTCCGCACCGATGGCCTCGCAGATCCGGACGCCGGCCGCGTCCGCCGCCGCGTCCGCCGCCACGCCCAACATCCTCTTCGTCATCATCGACGACGCGGGCATCGACCTGTTCGAGCGCTGGAACCCCGCCGGCATCGAGCTGCCGCAGACGCCCGTGATCGACTCGCTCTGCGATCAGGGCGTCCGCTTCAGCAACGTGTGGTCGATGCCGCAGTGCTCTCCATCGCGCGTGGCGATGATGACGGGACGATTTCCCTTCCGCACCGGGGTGCTGAACGCCTGCCTCGAGACGGCGCCGCCGCGCTCGCAGGCCTCGCCCTACGAGTTCACCCTGCCGCGGCTGCTCGCGACTGCCGGCTACGCCTCGGGCTACGTCGGGAAGTTCCACCTCGGCGATCCGGCGCTCAATCCCGAAGGCGACGGGTACGCGAACGGCCTCGGCTTCCCCTTCTTCGAGGGCACGCCGCTCGGCGGCGCGTCGCTCATCGATGAGACGCTGTCCGGGCAGATGCCCCCGCCGCCGGATGGCGAGGCCCCCCGCTACTCCTGCGGATTCCCGGTCGATTCGGACACCAACGCTCCCGCCGTCTGCGCGTGCGGCTTCCCCGACGGGAGCTGGCTCGACGGCGTGGACGCGGTGGAGTGCCTCGCGGCGGGCGGCGTCCCGCTGGTCGCTGCCTCCGGCGAACCCGTGCTCGAGGGCTCCGCCAAGGCGGTCGCCCGCGTCGACTTCACCCGCACCAACGGCTACTTCGTCAACGAGCGTGTCGTCGCCATCGACGGCGAGACTCCGGCCTTTTCGCTCGGCCGCGGCTACGCCCCGAGCCGCGACGTGGACGAGGCCCTCGCCTGGATCACGGCCCGTCCTGCGGGCGAGCCGTGGATGTGCACCGTCGGCTTCGTGAACATCCATGACCCTTACCAACCGGCGCCCGCGGCGCTGCTTCCGCCCGACGCCGAGTGGCCGCAGGCGCTTCCGTACGTCTGCGACAAGCAGCTTGGCTACGAGGACGCCAACCTCGATCCCTCGAAGAAGGCGATGGCCAACCAGATGCTCTCCGCCTCCGACCGCGAGATCGGGCGGCTGCTCGTCGAGGCGGGCCTCGCCGAGTGGTCCGGCCGCGGGGTGACGCTGCTCGACTCGAACACGCTCGTGGTGGTCGTCGGCGACAACGGCACCTACGGACCGGTGGTGCGTCTTCCCTTCAACAAGCTGCAGGCCAAGGGCTATGTGAACCAGACCGGCGTCAGCGTGCCGATCGTCGTCGCCGGCGCCGGCGTCGCCTCGCCGGGCCGGACCGTGGACGCCATGGTGAACGTCGCGGACCTGTTCCGTCTCTTCGGCGAGGTCGCCGGCATCGACGTGCGGGCGGCGGTGCCGGCCTCCCACGCCCTCGACGCCGAGAGCATGATCGGCTACCTGCAGGATCCCGACGCGCCTCCGGTCCGGCAGTTCAACTTCACGCAGAACGGCACGAACCTCTCGATCCCGGACGGCCTGTTCCGCGCCTGCGTGCTCGCGTCGCTCCAGACCTGCACCGACTCGATCTTCCCCAACTCCTTCGTCTGCGAACTCTCGGGCGGCGAGTGGTACGACGCCTATCCCACCTGCTGCGAACTGCTCGAGGCGGGCAAGCTCGAGGACGGCATCGGCATCCTCTCGCCGGCGGCGATCGCCGTGACCGACGGCCGCTACAAGCTCATCATCAAGGACCTGCCGAGCTGCACCGAAGGGAAGGTCTGCCCCTACGAGTTCTACGACCTCTTCACGGCGCCCTTCGCCGAGCAGCTCGGCGGGCGAGGCATCGACTATCCGATCGCGAACATGCTCACCGACGCTGGGACCTGCTCAGGATCGGACCTGCCCCCGGAGGCCGCGGCGGCGTTCGCGGCCCTCGACGAGTTCGCCATGTCGCTGCTTGCCTCGGGAACGCCGGTTCCCGGCGACGGCAATCTCGATCGGGTCGTCGATGTGGCGGACATCGCGGGCATCGTCGAATGGTGGGGCGGCCCCTCGGTCTACGACTTCGACAACGACGGTCTCACCGACGGCAAGGATCTCGCCGTGGTCCTCGCGGGATGGACGCCTGCGCCCTGAGCCGCATCGCACCTCCCGGGACGTCGACTCCTCGGATGCGGGACGCATGCGTGACCGGTTCGTGACTGGAGCATGAACGCGTCGGTTGAGGTGCCGTGCGGCCAGTGTTCGCATTCATCATCGCACTCATCATCGCGCCGGTCATCGCGCCCGTGCGCGGACGATTGCCGCTTCGTTCAGGGCTCGCCGCCGCGAGGTGACGAACCCGGCGCGGACTCGCCGCGTCCCTCCGCCACCGCCCGCATCGCCTCCGCCTGCTCGAGGAGATGCGCGAGCAAGGCGTCCTCGTTGGTCGCGGTCTGTTCGCGGCGGGCAAGGCGCTCCCGCTGGACTTCGGCGCCGGTCTCGAAGCAGATCGCCGCCTCTACGGCAAGGCGCTGCGCTTCGGCCTCATCGCCTTGCGCACGCGCCTGCTCGACGAACATCGCC
>JBMSXH010000341.1:0-3361 GCA_049425445.1 Phycisphaerales bacterium
CTCGACCGGTGGCGGCGACACCGTGGACGACGGAGGCCTGTACGGCCCGGGCGACGGGGACGACTCGCTGCCGCCAGATGGCGACGGCGATGGCGGTTCGGGCTCGAGCGGCTCCGGCGACGGCGACCCGATGGGCGACGGCGGCGAGGTGCACGCCATCCCCCTTCCCGCCCCGGCCTGGATGACCTTGGGTGGACTCCTCGGAGCGGCCTACGTCCGTCGGCGGATGCTCGGTCGCTGACCCAGCGTCCTCCGCGATCTCATGGAATTGACGACCGCCCGCGTCCGACCTTCATTGTTCGGCCGCGGGCGGCCTTGCGGCGCTTGCGAGTCTGCCGATCCATGATTCAAACGGGATCGACCGGACGCGGCAGCTTCGCGTCGCGCCGGCTCGAACTGGCCTCTCCCGATTCCTCGCCGCTTCCGAGATCGATGTACTCGCGCACGCCCGGCTCGGGTGGCACCTCGCGAATCTCCTCACGCAGGACTCGACTCTCCAGACGCTGATAGAGCTCCCGATCGGTGAGGTGATCGGTCGAGATCAGGTACACCTGCAGGCGCGAGAGGCCCTCGATCACCGCCCAGAGCTTCGCGGACAGCGCCGATTCGTCGAGCGATTCGGCCGGCGGCACGTCGATGCCCATGTCGCGAAGCTGCGCGAGATTCGTCGTCAGCGGGGCCAGTTCGAAGTCGTAGACCATCGTCCAATAGAGACGATCCGTGATTCCGCCGGCTCGCTTGGCCTCGTCCTGCAGTCGATCGATCGCCTCGACCCGAATGCGGCGCTTCGCCTCCCGCCGGGCCTCGAATCCCTTCGTGGTCGCGTCCACCATGGATGAACCTCCGGTCGCCTCGTGATCCGCGATGCGAAGCGAGCGGGCACCCTACGGCTCCCGGAGGCCAGTACCGATCTCGCTGCCAAAACGCCGGACTCGATTCGGGCGAGCGGTCGGACTCAAGTCTCGAACAGCGTCGCCTGTTCGGTCCCGGCTCCATGCTCAGCCACGGCGAATCGCCGCATCCCAAGCACCCGCCCGGCCATCGCGGCACCGGCAAGGCATGCCCTCTCGACGCCGCTCACGCCCGCGTGCGACCAATCGCCACCGATCACGAGCCCCCGATCCTCGATCGCAAGGCATCCGTTCGGATCCCTCGGCACACCCGCGGGCCGTGCGAATCTCCAACGGTGCGCGGCGAACGACACGATCTCGCCGCCAACGCCTTCGATCGAGCGCGAAACCTCCGCCCACTCGGCACGCATGCGCGTCGCCGCCTCGATCGGATCGAGTTCGAGGTTCGTTCGTGCCCACTCGGGCGAAGCCTCAAGCACCCACCACGCCTCCTGCAGCGGCGAGGCCATCCCGGGCTTGGTCGTCTGGGCCACCGCCGTCCGCACCCCATCGCCGTCCTCGATCGAGAGCCACGCGACTGCCGGCGGGGAGTCGCTTCGAACCCTCGCCATCGCGACCCATGACGGATCCATCTCGAGCGACCGACACCAGGTGGCGGCCTCGGCGATGCTGCCCGAGCGCTCGGGTCCCGAAGGAAGCAGGTCGGCCGCCTGAGACGGGGGGATCGCGAGTACCAGCGCATCGAACGGTCCGTGATCGATCGCTCCGTCCACGCCCTGGCCCGTCACGTTCCAACTCGCTCCGTCGACGCCGTCGTCGATCGCCGTCCTCGCGATGGGCCGCCCGAATCGCACGGTGAGATCGGCGGCGAGATGCTTGGCGATCGTGTTCATGCCGCCGACACCCACCCACGCTTCGCGTTCGTCGAGCGATTCGATCCGACCGCCACGCACCGTGGCGACTCGGAAAGACCAGGGAGCGAGCACCCCCGAATCGCCCCATGAGGACAGCATCCGCAAGACGCGAGGATCGCGTGCGGTGAAGCAAGGCGCCCCATGGTCGAAGCGAGCATCGCCGTCGCGTCGCGTGCTGGTGCGGCCTCCCGGCCCGCGCCCCTTGTCGAACACCTCGACGTCGAAGCCGTGATCGGCAAGCGTCCTCGCGGCGACGAGCCCCGCGATTCCCGCGCCGACGATCGCGACCCGAGCCGGCCCTCCCCGCGATCCTTGTCGCGTCGCCCGTTCGACCCGCGCGCGACAGCGACGCAGATCCAGCCGCTCGGCATGCTCCGCGAGCGACCGCCCGCGAATCGATCCCAACACCGGCTGCTCCGGCTCGAACGGCCGATCGAAGAGCCCCAGGCACCAGAGCAGGCCGCCAGCGCTCGAAGGATCGCACCCATCGAGCGCGAAGCGGTGGTTGAGTTCGAACAGCCGCCGCACCGCCTCCTCGGGCGACGACGACCAGCGCGGGATCGCCTTGCCCCAGGTCATGCGAAGGTTGTTGTGGAGTTCGCCGTGGCGAAGCAGGCTTCGCTGCGCGAGGTCCCAGAGTTCCTCGCCCGTGCAGCCGCGGTCGAGCGCGTCGTCGTCCACGCGATGCCTCGCATCGGCGCGATGCGCCTCGAGCGTCCGCACGGCCCACGCCGGCAACGCCGCGAGCGACTCCGGCTCCGGCGTACGGGCCGACCAGTGCCACGCCAGTTCACGCCAGATCAGCAGTTCGTCGAGGAACTTCTCCGCACCATCCTCGAAGGCCTCACGGGCCATGCGAAACGGACTCGCCATCCCATAGTGCAGGTACGCCGACATGCGGCTTGTCCCGTCGATCGCCGCGTCGTTTCGATCCCGCGCGTAGCGACGAAGTCGTGACCGGCGAAAGCCCGACCAGCGTTCCATCGCCGCCGCGGTGCCGCCAGGCGTGTCGAAGACGGGGCCGACGGTGTGATCGATCTCGAGCGACGCCACGAGATCCGCGATCGAGGCCGTCTCGAGATCGAGCGAACCCTCCGGCAGTGCCGCGAGACGAACTCCGCTCGCATCGCACGCCGGCCACACGGTGCGAGTCGCCGCTGCCCGCTCGGTCGCGAAGCGGTCCCGAAAGACGAATGCGCGGTCCGGAGCCTTGCTCGAACGCGTGATCGGCACAAGGCACGAAGCGTCGATCTCGATCAGTCGACCGCCGGCCACCCGCGCGATCGCCGCGATCCATCGGGGCCACGGTGGTGCCGGCATCGCCTCGGTGACCACCCAGGCGGCCTTCTCCGCTGCGGCGGCGATCGGCGACGCGGCGTGCCGGGCCCGCGGGATCACGGCCAGATCGAGGCCGTGCCGCCGCAACTGGGCCTGAAGATCGCGCATCCCTTCGAGAGCGAAGGTCAGGTGCCGATCGTTGTTGAAGGGATGCCTTCCTCCGACGACCGCGATCGGCAGCAGCGGTCGGTTCCACGCCCGAGCCAGCGCCACCGCGGCCTCGAAGGCGGGGTTCTCCTCGACCCGCATGGCGTGATG
>JBMSXH010000342.1:0-3359 GCA_049425445.1 Phycisphaerales bacterium
GCGTCGCCGATCGATCCATGGTTCCTTCGCTTCCGGCGTTCGCGGCCTTCGGGGGCATCGTGAGTTCGATTCTCGGCCAGAGGGCTTGCGGTTCGGTTCGGGCGGATGCCCACGATCGTCCGGCGATCGTGGAGATGGTCTCACGCGACACTCAGGCATACCGGAGCAGCCGCCGGCCGATCCACTCGGCCAGAAGAAGGAGTAGCGCCACGATCAGCGCGAACGGGCTCGACCAGATCGGCTCGACGATCGGAATCGGCACCACGACGGACCGATCGGGAAGCCGCGAAACGAGGCGCTCCATCGACTCCTGATCCGGAGCGACCAACTCCCCGCCGGTGGCTTCGCACAGCGCCGCAAGGCCCGCATGGTCCGCTTCCGGCACGCGCCATTCGTCGTCGGGACGCACCACCTCGACCTCGGCGGAGCTCCGCCCGCCGCCGAGTCGAACCAGTTCGGGCTCGGCGATCCGAAGGGAGTAGCGTCCCACCGACTCGGGGGCCCATGCCGCAGCATGAAGGCCCGGCGCGGTCCGGGGCAGCTCGATCTCGCCGACCCGGACCCCATCCTGCTCGACGGAGACCGCGATCGAGCCGAGGTCCGGTTCCATCGCCCGCGCGTCTTCGAGCTCGACTTCCACCGTCGTCCGGCCGCCGAGTGCGATCGAGCCTGGCGCTGCGTGAATGTGGATCGAGGATCCGTCCGAGGCGATCGCGTCCCTTCCGAGCAGCCGAAGCAGCGGAATCCAGAATCGCTCCTGAAGGGTCTCGCCGCGTCCGTATCGCCAGCGCCACGTCTCGTCCGTGGCCAGATGCAGCACCTGCCCGGCGCCGTATCGCATGCGCACGAGCAAGGGGTCGCCTTGCTCGCTCTCGGCCAGCGTCTCCGCCGCAGGCTTGAGTCGATCCGGGTCGATCGACTGCGCCCAGCGAAGCCGGGCCCACAGCGTGCGAGGATCCGAGACCTCCTCCGGGAATCCGCCGTCCGCATCTCCCGCCCAACCGAGGACTCCCAGTCGACGCGCAGCCTCGGTCGGACGCAGCGAGACGTCGCGATCGATCGCCGTCAGCGCCGATGGGCCGGTGAAAGGCAGCATCTCCGCCAACGCGGAGTCTTCCCATGATCGAGGCGCATGTCTCGGGCCGCCGACCACCAGCAATCCCGCTCCACGGGCAGCCACAAGCTCTCTCATCATCTCGTGCTGCTCGGGCGAGAAGAACCCCGCCGGCACGTCGCCGATGATGATCAGGTCGTACGCCGCGAACTCCTCGGGACTTCGCGGAAGACGGGCCAACGGCAGGTTTCCCTCCTGCGCGAAGTCGCGATCCGCCGAGACCAGCATCACCGAACTCTCGATCGACGGCTCGCGAACCAGCAGGTTCTTCAGGTACCGGTACTCCCAGCGCGGGTAGCCGTCGATGTAGAGCACGCGCAAGGGACGATCGATCACCTCGATCTCGAACGATCGAGCGTCGTTGTCGGCGACCAGATCGCCGAGCATGGTCGACTCGCCCGAGGAGACCTCCACTCGCCAACGCACGCGTCCGGCGCGATCCGACTTCGCGGCGAGAACGAGAGGATCCGCGATCGACTCGCCATCGACCGCCTTTTCCGCGAGCGTCTCGCCGCTCGCGTCGTCGACGAGCCGAACGGAGATCCGATCGAACTCCCGCGATCCACTCGATGTGATGCGGACCTCGACCGGGATCTCGTCGCGCATGAAGGCGCGGGCCGGCGCCTCGACCGCCTGGACCGCAAGATCTCCGAGCGGATCCCTCGAACCGAGCGGCACCGCGAACACCGGAACGCCGTCCTCGGCGAGTCGGCGAACGAGGTCTCGGCCGGCAGGATCGGGACTTCGGCCGTCGGACACGATCAGGATCGAGGAGATGGAACCGCCGCGGGCAGCCTCCAGCGCCCCCTCGATCGCGCGAGCGATCCTGGTCCGCACCCGATCGGATTCCCCGGGATCCGCGATGGGCGATCCTTCGACGACCGCGAGCGTCGATGCCGAGTCGCCGAATCCAAGCCACACGATGTCGTGTCGCTCGGCGATGGAGGCAAAGGCTCCTCGCGAAGCGGTCAGGATCTCCTGCAACTGTCCGTCGCGCGAGATGCGTTGGTCCCCACCATCGACCGAGACATCCTCGATGAGCATGCTCTCGCTTCGATCGAGGAGCACCACCACCCGATCCCGTTCGACGCGTTCCCTGGGAAGCACGAGCTCTGGCCCGAGAATGATGATCGCGAGCCAGACCAGAAGCGCCGCGCGGATCGATGCCAGCATGCATCTCCATCGGAGCGGTCCGGACATCTTGAAGTAGCCGAGCCATGCGACCGCTGCCGCGGCGACGACGACGAGCGCCCATCCCCACGCGGGGAGCGGATGCTCGAAGCCGAGCTCGAGCGACTCCGCTCCGGCTGGGATCTCGTCCATCCCGAGAAGCCATCGCCAGGCGCTGCTCATGCCCGCCTTCCTCGCGGGGAGGCGATGAAGCCCTCGAGGAATGCGGGAGACTCGCCGACGTCGCGACGACGCTCTCGGGCCGCATGACTGAATCGCCTCGCGAGCAGAACCTCGAGCAACGCGAGGGCCAAGGCGCACCATGCGAGGATCGCCGCGATCGGAAGTGCCCTGGAGTCTCCGGCAAGTTGCGACGGGATCTCGGAGGCTGCGATGGGATCGGAGACCGCCTTGCCGAATCGCGAGGCGACCTCGTCGCGCGGCGTGGGGACGACGCTGGCGGCCTCGAGAGCGCGGTTGGCCGCGACGACGCCGAGCGCGCGACCGGCGAGGTCGAGGAGCCGATGCGGTCCGGTCTCGGAGACATGCCGTTCGAGGCGTCGATCGGCATCGACCTCGATCACCTCTCCTGACGGCGATCGAATCGAGGCGACCGGATGCGCCAACGTGCCGAGGTCGCCCACCACGAGCCGTCTGCCCCTTTCGCTGCGCGAGAGCCCGCTCCGAAGGAGCTCCTGGGCCAGCGGCACCATGAGCGGTCGGATCGGAAGATCGCTCCATGAGAGATCGGCGGCCATGGCGAAGAGGACCAGCGAGCCGCCGCTGCTCGGATCGGTGGCGGCCACGATGATCGGATCACCGCTTGTCGAGCGACCATTCGACGCGGAGTCACCTGATTCCTCCTCCAGCGCCAACACCACCTCGTCGGAGGGTGGGGGCGAATCGAACGCGATCCTCCTGAAGATCGACACCGGCGCCGCGAGATCGGTCGATTCGGCGGCGATGGCCGGAAGCCATGAAGCGTCGACCCGAAGCGGATCGATGGAACGTGGCGAGTCGCGGCTGTCCTCGACTTCGCGTCCAAGCGACCAACCCTGTCCAAGCGGGGCGAAGA
>JBMSXH010000343.1:0-3339 GCA_049425445.1 Phycisphaerales bacterium
AGGATGCGATGGCCGCTCATCGCCTCGAGCCGATGCGCCGCCCAGTGGCCGAAGTCGAGCGGACGGGCGGTGCCCAGCTCGAACGGATCGCCGCCTTCCAGGATGTGTCGCAGATGCAGCTCGGCGCTGCGTCGAATGACCGGCTCCGCGGCCGCCTCGTCGCGGTCTCGGATCGCCTCGGCGTCGCGCTCGATCCGATCGAAGAGCGAGCGGTCGCGGATCACCGCGATCTTGACCGCCTCCGCGAAACCGCTGCGCCAGTCTCGATCGGAGAGCGAGCGTAGAAGATCGAGATCGCAGAGCACCGACGAGGGAACCGCGAAGGCTCCGAGCAGGTTCTTCTTGCCGCGCCGATTGACGCCGTTCTTGACCCCCATCGCCGCGTCGTCCTGGGCGAGCGTCGTCGTCGGCATCCGCACGAGTCGCACGCCGCGGTGGAAGGTCGCGGCGGCGAAACCCACGACGTCGAGCACGGCGCCGCCACCGACCGCGACGACGATGCTTCTCCGGCAGATCCTCGCCGTATCGAGGGCGTCGACGATTCCGTCGAGCACCGTCGGATCGTTCTTGGCGTGTTCACCGCCCGGCACAAGGTGCGGCCGCGCGACCTCGGGCATGACGCCCTCGCCCTCCGCGATCGCGTCGAGCAGCGCTTCGACGAACGTCGGGTTCGCCTCCGCGAAGCCGCCATCGACGATCGGCAGCACGCGTCCCCGGAAACCGGCGTCGCCGTGGACGATCCGCGCGATCTCCTCCGCGATCGGCGCCGGCGCATCTGCTCGACGCGAAAGCGTGCCGCGGCAGAAGCGAACTCGATGCGAGAAGCCGACTGAAAGCGGACCACCGAGGACGTCGTCGTAGGGCATGGCGGTCGATGAGACTTCGGGGTGGAGGGGTGGCCGCAGCGTCGAAGGCGGAGACGATAGGGCAGAGCGTTCGCGGTCGAGGCGGTCGAGGTTCGCCGGGTTCGATCAGTCGTTTCCAATCCTGCTGGGCGGCGACGCTTCGAGCCGAGGCCCGCAGAGGTGGGCGAGGCAGACCGCGGCCGCGACGCCGACATTCAGGCTGTCGACGCCCGCCGCCATCGGGATCCGCACGAGGCGATCGCAGACCGACTTCGCCTCGTCGGTGAGGCCGGGGAACTCCGAGCCCATCAGCAGGGCGAATCGCCGGGGCGGGTCGAGCCGGTGGATCGGGATCGCGCCGGGATCGGTCGCGGCACCGAGGATCACCAGACCATCGCGCTGGCGGAGTTCGGCCAGTTGGCCGAGCCAGGGGTCCAGTCGTGCGAACGGCACGTCGAGCGCGTGCCCGATCGAAACCCGAAGGCTCTTGCGATAGAGCGGATCGTGGCACTCCGGGCTCAGCAGCACGCCGTCCACGCCGAACGCGGCGGCGTTGCGGAAGAGGAGCCCGATGTTGTCGATGTTGCGGATGTCCTCGCAGGCCAGAAGCGCGACGGGCCGCAAGCGATCCGCGATCGCATGATCGATGCGGGCTCGGCCATCGTCGGGCCTTCGGCCGAGCGCGAGCAGTCCGCGATGGAGATCGAATCCGACGATCGCTTCGAGCACGACGTCGTCGGCGACGTAGATCGGCGGAGCGCGATCGGGTGACGCGTCGCGGATCGACGCGGCGCGTTCGGCCATCTTCGCGCTGGCGAGGATCGAGATCGTCGCGCCCGGCCGCGCGAGCATCCGCTCGAGGACCAGCGCCTGCTCACCGATGAACCAGCCTCGACCTTCGCCGGCCCGCACGAGGTCCGGATCTCGCAAGGCGCGATAGGGATCGAGCCGCGGATCGTCGGCTCCGACGCGTTCGATCGAACCGACATGGTGGCCGGTCGCCTGCGATTGGTCGCTCGCATGGTTCATGGGAGGCATTGTGGGGGATGCGCCTCGGCGAGACGAGCCGAACCCACCGGTACACTTCGCGGGTGCGCGACGCGTCCTCGCCCAACCCGTCCGAAGCGACCGATCCGACGGCGGAACGATCGTCGATCGATCGCCCGCTCGAGGTGACGCTCGAGGATCGGCGCGTTGCCGAACTCCTCTCCGCCGGCGCCGAGGCCCCCGAACTCGCGGAAGCCGTCGAGGCGCAGGAGGCCGCCGACGCCGCGGACACGCTCGAACAGCTGCCCGAGTCCGAGGCCGCGGAAGTCCTTGGGGAAATGGACCTCGAGGCGGCGGCCGATGCGCTCGCCCACATGACGCCGGCCCTCGCCGCAGTGGTGCTCGAGGACCTCGCCGACGAACAACCCGAACTCGGCGGCAGGCTGCTCGAGGAGATGGCGCCCGACGACGCGACCGATCTCCTGCAGCAGCTTGGCGAGCGGACCCGCGGGAAGATCCTTGCGACGATCACCGCCGGCCCGGCGGCACGGCTTCGCGAGCTGCTGCGGTATCCCGAGGACTCCGCCGGCGGCATCATGACGACCGACTACGTCGCGGTCCGTGCCGACATGACCGTGGCCGAGGGGATCGAGGCCATTCGCCGCGCGGAGATCGACGAGGACACCTCCTACGCGTTCGTCATCGATCGGCGCGGACATCTCGACGGCACGGTCAGCCTCCGGGCGATGCTGCTCGCCGAGCCGGGATCGCGAATCCGGGAGATCGCGGATCTGCGAGTGGATGCGGTGCCTCCCGACCTCGATCGCGAGCACGTCGCTCGGGAGTTCGAGCGATACGACTACGTGGTGCTGCCGGTGGTCGACGACGCCGGACGCCTGCTCGGCATCGTCACGGTCGACGACGTGATCGACGCGATCCGCGCCGAGAGCGCCGAGGACGCGCAGCTGATGGTCGGTGCCGGGCGCGAGGAGGGCGCGGCCTCGCCGTTCCTCGAGAAGGTGAAGAGCCGGTTGCCGTGGCTGCTCGTCAATCTGTTCACGAGCGCGGTCGCGGCGATGGTGGTCCTTCAGTTCGAGGGGCTCATCGCCGAGATCGCGGTGCTCGCGGTGCTGATGCCGGTGATCGCGAATCAGGCCGGAAACGCCGGGCAGCAGTCGCTGGCGGTGACGCTGCGGGGGATCGTGCTCGAGGAGGTGCCGCGCAACGGATCGATGCGGCTCTTCCTGCGCGAAGGCGCGGTCGGACTCGTGAACGGCGTCTGCTGCGGCGTGCTCGTCGGCAGCGCGATCGCGGCGATCGAGCTCTTCGCCCACGGCGGCGACGCCTGGCGACTCGGTGTGGTGGTCGCGATCTCGATGGGCGTGGCGCTCACGATCGGATGCCTGACCGGAGCGGCCATTCCAATCCTCCTTCGCCGCGCGGGTGCCGATCCGGCGACCGCATCGACCATCTTCCTGACGATGGTCACCGACAGCATGAGCTTCCT
>JBMSXH010000344.1:0-3331 GCA_049425445.1 Phycisphaerales bacterium
GCAGCCTCGAGGACGCGGGCGTCCGCGACGAGTTCGCGTGCCTTCTCGGCGGTCTTTCCGGCGGCCCAGTACCCGCCGTGGAGGCGGGTGTGCTGCGGTCTCGAGCCGATGTGGGCGACGACGGGGATCCCCGCGCGGCTCATCCGCTCGACGAGCGAGGCGTGATGGCGATCGACTTCGAGCTTCACCGCGTCGGCGTGGCCCTCGGTCATGAATCGACCGGCGTTGCGGACGCCTTCCGCCTCGTCGGCGCCGTAGGAGAGGAACGGCATGTCCGCCATGACGAACCGGCTCGGCGCGCCGCGCTTCACGGCCGCGGTGATCGTCACCATGAAGTCGAGCGGGGCGTGGATCGTCGCGGGATGGCCCAGGATGACCTCCGCCGCGGTGTCGCCCACGAGCAGAGCCGGCACGCCAGCCCGCTCGAGCCATCGCGCGGTCGTCGCGTCGTAGCAGGTGAGGCAGGCGAACTTGACGCCGTCGCGACGCCAGCGGGCGATGGTGCGGATCGTGACCGGCGCGGGTGGCTCGGCGGAGGCGGAGGCGCTCGGAAGCGCCGGGGAGCTCTCGGGCCGGGTCGGCGAGGCGGACATGCCGGAAGTGTACGTCGCGCATCCGGGTCGGATTCGCGCCGGATTCGATGGGCTTCGGGTCGAGGACCTCCGCTACCATCGCCGCCCCGATGGTCGGAAACGCCCCGTCATCCTCCTCCGCCGCCTCTGGTGATCCGCTGCTTCAGGTCATCGACCTGAAGACGCACTTCCCGATCCGCCGCGGGTTCCTGCAGCGGATCGTCGGGCATGTGAAGGCCGTCGACGGCGTGAGCTTCCGCCTCGCCAAGGGCGAGACGCTCGGGCTCGTCGGGGAGTCCGGGTGCGGCAAGACCACCGTCGGCCGAACCCTGCTGCGGCTGATTCCGGCGACCTCGGGCCGGGTGGTCTACAAGGGCGAGTCGGTCTTCGACCAGCCGGCCGCCGAGATGCGCCGCCTCCGCCGCGAGATGCAGATCATCTTTCAGGACCCGGCAGGCAGCCTGAACCCCCGCATGCGGGTGGCGAGCATCGTGGGCGAGCCGCTCGAGGTGCACGGGCTCGCACGGGGCGAGGAGCTCCGCGAGCGCGTCGAGAACCTGCTCGTGCGATGCGGGCTGTGGAAGTCAGCCGCCGATCGCTACCCCCACGAGTTCAGCGGCGGCCAGCGGCAGCGGATCGGCATCGCGCGGGCCTTGGCGCTCGAGCCCAAGCTCATCGTCTGCGACGAGCCGACCTCCGCCCTCGACGTCTCGATCCAGTCGCAGATCCTGAACCTCCTCAAGGACCTTCAGGACGAGTTCGGCCTGTCGTACCTCTTCATCAGCCACGACATGGCGGTGATCCACCACATCTGCGACCGCATCGCGGTGATGTACGACGGGCGAATCGTCGAGGAGGGCGACCGCGAGGAGATCATCGAGCGGCCGAAGCATCCCTACACCCAGGCGCTGCTCTCGGCGGTGCCCGAGGCGAACCCGCGGCGGGAGCGGAAGCGGATCAAGTACGAAGGAATGCGGATGTGAGCGGGTCGGCGCCGGCGAATCCGCGGGTCGTGAAGGCCCTGGTGTGGGGATTCGTGCTGGCGGCGATCGCGGTGACGGTGTGGGGGTTCTTCGTGGTGGGCGACGCGCGGCGGGTCGCGGCGCAGACCGATCGCGAGGTCCGCGCCGCCGCGTGGCTCGTGCTCGTCGCGGCCGATCGGGGCGGCGCCATGCCCCGCTCCGACGGCGACCTGCTCGAGGCGTCCGCGGCGCTGCCCGACTCGATCGCCGGCGACGCCGAGTTCCGCTGGCCGGCCAAGGCGATCGATGCCGGGCTCGAGCCGGGCGAGGAGATCGTCGACTGGTCGCAGGCGTTCGACCGGGTGCGGGTCGTCTTCGCCGAGGATCGGCCGCCGAAGGTGACGGTCGTCGGCCTTCCCACCCGCAACGGGACGCTCGACGAGGTCAACGGCTGGATCGAGATGTGGGCGGAAGCCAACGCGAGCGAGGCGCGGTAGGGTCCGCGGAAGACTCGAAGGAGCGAGCGAGATGCCGACCGATCAGTCCAGCGAAGCACGTCCGACCGCCCCGGTCGAGATCGACGCGGGTGCCGAGATGCGGCGCGTCCCGCACGAGACGCCGATGCACGACGCCATGGGCGGCGCGGCGAGGTGGGAGATCCCCGTCGACGAGCACGGCTTCGTCGCGCTCGTCGACTGCATGCCGAGGCTCGTGCCGGAGGGCCAGACCGCCGACAGCGCGATCGTGCAGGCGGCACGGGTCTCCTACGGGCAGGGGACCAAGAAGGTCAACGAGGACCGCGGGCTGATCCGCTACCTGATGCGGCACCGGCACTCGACGCCCTTCGAGATGCTCGAGTTCAAGTTCCACGTGTCGATGCCGGTGTTCGTGGCGCGGCAGTGGATCCGTCACCGCACCGCGAACGTCAACGAGTACTCCGCGCGGTACTCGATCGTGCCCGACCGCTTCTGGCGGCCGACGGTCGAGAGCGTGCGCATGCAGTCGAAGACGAACCGCCAGGGCGGCGACGAGCCCATCGAGGCGGGCACCGCGGAGCGCTTCCTCGAACTGCTCGACAAGGCCGAGGCGAACTACCGCGAGTACCTCACGCTGACCGAGCAGGGCGTGGCGCGGGAGATCGCGCGGGCCGCGCTGCCGGTGAGCGTCTTCACCGAGTGGTACTGGAAGTGCGACCTTCACAACATCCTGCACTTCCTGTCGCTTCGCATCGATCCGCACGCGCAGCGGGAGATCCGCGTCTACGCCGAGGCGATGTATCGGATGCTCAAGGCGATCGTGCCGCTCACCTGCGAGGCCTTCGAGGACTACCGCCTGCATTCGATGCACCTGACGCGTCTCGAGATCGTGGCGATCCGCACCGGCGAGCCGCTCGCGACGGAGAACCGCCGCGAGCAGGACGAGTGGGCCGCGAAGCGGGCCAGGCTCGGGCTCGGCTGACGCACCGGGCCCGCGAGGAACCGTTCCCGTGATCCGCACGCTGCTCGCTCTCGCGATCCTCTCCGCCGCCGGGTGCCGGCAGTTCGTCTACGAGCCGCAGAAGGCCGGCGCCGCCTATCCGTTCTTCCTGCCGACCGGTCCCACCGAGCGGATCCAGGTGTTCAGCGACGGCGTCACGCTCGAACTCGTGAACGCGAGCGGGCGCAGCTTTCGCGACTTCGACCTCTGGGTGAACCAGCGCTACAGCCGCTTCGTCGATCGGCTCGACGCCGGGCAGACGATCCGGCTTCCGGTCGACACGTTCTGGGATCATCTCGGCGAAGGCCCGCAGACGGGCGG
>JBMSXH010000345.1:0-3303 GCA_049425445.1 Phycisphaerales bacterium
TCAGGCGATGTCGCGCTCGTAGCGGCGATAGATCCAAGCCGCGACCGTGCGGGCCGTGGCCCGATCGCCGATCGCCGCGCCGAACCCCTTCGGCGGCGGCGCGATCAGCTCCTCGAGACACCGGTCGTTGCGGTCGAGCCACCGATCAAGGGCTTCCGAAGGCGCGAGCCGATCCCGTTTGTGCTGGTTGGCGGCGGCGCTGGCAAGCACCAGATTGAACGGCGAGTCCCACGGATACCGAGACCAGGGAATGAAGTGGTCGACCTCGGCCGCCCGTGGCCTCAGCAGACGCGCGTGGGTGTAGAAGCAGCGACCGCCCTGCAGCTCGTACAGGCGCTCGGCGTACTGCGAGACGCTCCGCCGATCCGCGCCGAAGAGGAACGACTCGAGTTCGCGGTCCGGGCCCAGGCTTGGGTTGTTCTCGCGCACGAACCGCGTCCAGCGGGCCTGCACCATCGAGACGATCACGCCGTGCAGCCGACGAAGGCATGCCCCGACCCCGGGGAGCAGCGTGATGCTCCGCAGCCTGCCGCACTCCTTCGCCGTCGGCGGATGCTCGTAGAGGAATCGGTCCATGGAACGCTCTCGTCCGTCGCCGGTGGGCACGTTCTGCAGACGGTAGAGGACGTCCTTGGCGATCGTTCGGCGAGTCGAGCCGACCAAGCCGTCACGCCCAGTCTGGTGGGTGCGCAGCCGCGCGTAGCTCGAGGCCGCGTGGCGGGTGGCGTCGCCGAGCATCGTGATCATGGTCGAAGGCTTCTGCTCGAGCGTCGACTGCCGAAGCACCAGCACCTTTGAGACCCCGGGATAGGGACGCGCCATCCCCCAATAGAGCGCGAGGAAGTGCCTCGCCACGTCGTCGAGATCGAGTTCGAGCGGCTCTCCCGAGTCGTCGCCCTGCTCGACGGCGAGGTTCGCCAAGGCGATCAGGAGCGCGAACTTGTAGGTCGAGGTGAACCCGCCCGTGGACAGGATCCGCTCGACCTTGTCGAGGAAGGCGAGGGTGAACCCGTCGGAAGGAGGAGGCAGCCGCCCGGACATCCGGCGGAGCGTATCACCGAAGCCTGCGCTCGCGCCGAGTCGCTTGCGGTGCGAGTATCGCAGCCGACCCCGCGCGGGCGGGCGCGCTTCAACTGGCGGGCCAGCGATCGCGCGCCGCGCGTGCGCCGGGCGGCGTCTCCGCGCAGGTGTCGCGCTCCGCACCGGTCGATCGCCCGGATCGCGCTGCCGTTCCAGGTGCGCCGACAGGTGCGACGGCAGGTCGCCGTTCATCGTTCCCTTGCGCCGCGTCAACCGACTCCTCGCCGAATTGCAACCAAACGCGCTGGGTGCGCCTGGCCGCGATCGGTCAACGTGTCGCCACCGACGGCTGGCTCGTCGGACCACGATCGATCCCTTCAGCAGGAACCTCCGATGCGCTTCATTGCCACCGCGACCGCCCTCGGTCTTGCCGCGCTTCCCGCCCTGGCGGGCGAAGGCGGCCCTCGTCTCCGACTCGACTTCAACCCGCTCGGCACCTACTCGACCTTCCTGTTCGATCAGGGCGGCTGCGAGATCGTCCAGTTCGACGCGGAAACGCAGCGTCTCTACGTCGTCAACGGCGGCAACGAGCGCATCGATGTGCTCGACGCGAGTCCTACCGGCGAACTCGTCTTCGCGTTCTCGATCGACATCGCCGCCTACGGCGCGGGCATCCAGTCGATCGCGATCCGCAATGGAGTCCTCGGAGCCGCGATCGCCGCCGCGATCGACACCGATCCCGGAGTGGCCGCGTTCTTCGACCTCGACGGCAATCCGCTCGGCTCGGTCCAGACCGGCGTCCTGCCCGACATGATCGGGTGCAGCGACGATGGGCGCTACTGGGTCACCGCGGATGAAGGTCAGCCCAACGACGCGTACGACAACGATCCGGTCGGTGGCGTCACCATCATCGAGTTCACCAAGACGGGCCCGATCGCTCGCGTCATCACCTTCGAGACCGTCGATCCCGCGGTCGTCGAGGGGCCGATCGTGCTGAGCGGACCCAATGCCGACTTCGCCGCCGACCTCGAGCCCGAGTTCATCGCCTTCAGCAGCGACTCGACCCGTGCGTTCGTGTCGTGCCAGGAGGCGAACTGCATCGCGACCCTCGAACTTGCCAGCGGCGAGTGGCTCTCGGTCAAGGGACTCGGCTTCAAGGATCACATGCTTCCCGAGAACGCCCTCGACGCGAGCGACCGCGACGACGCGATCCGCATCGCGAACTGGCCGATCTCTGGCATCCTCATGCCCGACGGCATCGCGCGCTTCACGATCGACGGCGTCGACTACATCGCCACCGCGAACGAAGGCGACGGCCGGGACTACGGCGGCTACTCCAACGAGACCCGCGTGAAGGACGTGGTGCTTGATCCGGTCGCGTTCCCCGACGCTGCGAGCCTGCAGCTGCAGGCCAACCTCGGCCGCATCAAGATGGACGCCTCGCAGGGCGACATCGACAACGATGGCGACTACGACGCGCTCTACAGCTTCGGCGGACGGTCGATGTCGATCCTCGACGCCAGCGGCACCCTGATCGCCGACACCGGGCGCTTGATGGAGGAAGTCACCGCCACGCTGCTTCCGGACTTCTTCAACTCGACCAACGACGAGAACGACACCTTCGACAACCGCTCCGACGACAAGGGTCCTGAGCCGGAGGGCATCGCGGTCGGCATGGTCGGCGGCCGCACCGTCGCATTCGTCGGGCTCGAGCGGATCGGCGGCGTGATGGCGTTCGACGTCAGCGTGCCGACCAGCCCCGTGTACGCGGGCTACATCAACACCCGCGACTTCGCGGGCGATCCGCTCGCCTTCACCGCCGGCGACCTCGGCCCCGAGGGCATCGACTTCATCGCCGCCGCCGACAGCCCGACCGGCCGACCGATGCTTGCGGTCGGCTTCGAGATCAGCGGCACCGCTCGGTTGATCGAGATCGCCGAGGCGTGCGCGGGCGATCTCAATCGCGATGGCGAGGTGGACAGCGTCGACCTCGGGCTGCTGCTCGCCGCGTGGGGAGCCTGCACGGATCCGGTGTGCGACGCGGATCTCAACGGCGACGGCACCGTGAGCAGCATCGACCTCGGCGAACTGCTCTCGCGCTGGGGTTCCTGCGACGGCGGCAACGGCTGAGCGGGGCGGCGGGAGGAAGATCGACTCGACCAGGTCACCACGCCCCCGGCCCCGCGCCGGGGGCGTTGGCGTGGTGGCGCGGGCGCTGAGGGTTGCGGGCGCACGGCCGCCGGCGATCGAGCGCGAGGCGAACACGCTCGTTTGCCGCCGCGG
>JBMSXH010000346.1:0-3301 GCA_049425445.1 Phycisphaerales bacterium
CAACCCTTCGCCACCGAAGATGGCGGTCTTGATGCCCGGGACAGCTTCGATCTCGTAAGCGACGCCATCGGTGAACCCGACCAGACATCCGGTGTCGAGATGTAGGGATTGACCGTGCTGAAGTTCGCGGGAGACCACGGTGCCGCCGGCGTGAATGAACGCCTGGCTGTCTCCTTCGAGCTTCTGAAGCACGAAGCCTTCACCGCCGAAGAGTCCGGCCCCAAACCGCTTCGTGAAGGCGAGCGAGATCGCTGTGCCGGCCGCGGCGCAGAGAAACGCCTGCTTCTGACAGAGAAACCGGCCGCCGTACTTGGCGAGATGAACGGGCACGATCGTGCCTGGATACGGTGCCGCGAAGGCGCAAACGGCCTTCCGCGGTCCGTGATTGGTGAAGTGGGTCATGAACAAGCCCTCGCCCGCGACGACTCGCTTGCTGGCGTTCATGACCTTTCCAAGGAACCCTGAGGATTGGGTCACCCCATCCCCCATCTGCGCCTCCATGTGGATCTCGGGGTCCTTGAAGAACATGGCGCCGGACTCCGCAACCACCTTTTCGCCGGGGTCCAGCGCGATCTCGACGAACTGCATCTCATGACCATGAATCTGGTACTCGACTTCGGCCGATGGCATGTCGAACCCTCCGGAAGGGGGCCTCGGAATGTCGCGGCGACCCGCGGCGGTCTCACTGTATCCTCTCGCCCCGACGGTCGAGTCCTCGAACGCGCCTGAGGTCCTTCTTGAACTTCCTCGACGAACTCGCCTGGCGCGGCCTGCTGCACCAGACCACCTCGCCAGAACTCGCCTCGCATCTCGCGACGGCCTCGCGGACCGGATACTGCGGCTTCGATCCGACCTCCGACAGCCTCACCGTCGGCAACCTGCTGCCGGTGACGCTGCTGCGCCGCTTTCAGGCTGCGGGCCATCGTCCCATCGCCCTGCTCGGCGGAGGCACCGGGCTCATCGGCGACCCGAGCGGCAAGTCCAGCGAGCGGTCTCTCCAGAGCGAGGAGCAGGTCGCGGCGAATCTCGCCGGGCAGCGACGGATCCTCGAGCGGCTGCTCGAGGTCGACGGTCCGTGCGGCGCGATCTTCGTCGACAACGCGGAATGGCTGCGAGGACTCGGCTATCTCGAGGTGCTTCGCGACGTCGGCAAGCACTTCTCGGTGAACGCGATGATCCAGCGGGACTCGGTCGCTTCGCGGCTCGAGGGTCGCGAGCACGGGATCAGCTACACCGAGTTCAGCTACATGGTGCTGCAGGCCTACGACTTCCTGCATCTCCATCGCTCGCACGGCTGCACGGTGCAGATGGGCGGCTCCGACCAGTTCGGGAACATCGTCTCGGGCATCGATCTCGTGCGCCGCATGCATGCGATCGAGCATGGGGAGGGCTCGACGGAGTCGCTCGCGTTCGGGGTGACGGCGCCGCTGCTCACCGCGGCGGACGGCAGCAAGATCGGAAAGACCGAGAAGGGCGCGGTGTGGCTCTCGCCGGAGCGGACGAGCCCGTACCGCTTCCACCAGTTCTGGCTGAACGTTGCCGACGCGGACGCCGGGCGGTTCCTCCGCTGGTACACGATGCTCCCGCGCGAGGCGATCGAGGCGATCGAGGTGGAGCAGGCCGCGAGGCCGCAGGAGCGCCCGGCGCAGCGGGCCCTCGCCGCCGAGATGACCGATCTCGTGCATGGACCCGGCGAACGGCAGCGGGCCGAGGCGGCGGCGACGGCGCTCTTCTCCGGCGACGTGCGATCGCTCGATTCCGCGAGCCTTGCCGAGATCTCCGAGGATCTTTCCGCAAGCGAACACGCGACGGCGGCGCTTGACGGCGACGGCGCCGACCTCGTCGAACTGCTCGTCGAGACCGGGCTTGCGAAGAGCAAGCGCGAGGCTCGCGAGTTCGTCGCCTCGGGCGCGGTCTCGATCAACGGCGAAAGGGCCGACGCCGACCGTCGCCTTCGCCGTGGCGATCTGCTCGACGCCCGTGGGCGAGGATTGATCCTGCTGCGTCGCGGACGCAAGCAGTGGCACGCCACGCGATGGTCGTAGCCGGCGGTTCGGCGCGGGCCCCGAGGGGATCGGGTCGAATCGAGCCGGATCACCACCGCGGCGGCGTGAGGCCGAGAGTCGTTCGTCGGGATCGATCCATCGGACGAGACGATCGGCCGACGCCCCGGGGGCGGATGGAGCTCAGGCGTCGGGAACCGGCGCCGCGGCGGAGATCTTGAGCTCGACCAGCGGCTGACCGCCGGCCGACTCGCCGACCCGCTGCACCGCGACCCCAGGCGGCAACAGCCAGAGCGAGACCGGCTTCGAGGCAACTCCGGCCTCGAGTTCGTCGGTGGTGAGATGGACGAACGCCACCACACGCAGCCCCGACTCGATTCGGGCGATCGCCTCGGCCGGACCGCTCACCACCACATCGTTGAGGACGCTCGGCACGCACTCGATCCGATGGCTGGAGAAGTCGTCGGCGATGCCCGCCACCTGGACGGGCACGGCCGACAGCGTCGTGCTCCGCTCGACGACCTTGGGCGTGAAGGTCACCCGCACCGTCGAGGGTTCGAACCGCGCGGTCTCCGCGGCGATCGAGAGCGCCGCCGGAAGCCGGACCATCGCGTCGAGCGAGATCCGTTGACCGGGCTCGAGCCGATCGAGCAGCCGAGGCTCCACGAATGCGATCGCCGTGGGGTCGGCGGGGATGCGCAGATCCGATGGCAGCAGGGCCGTCACGGTGGGCGGATCGACGACGACGTCGCCCTGCGTCGCGACGCCCGGCAGCTCGGGCACGAGCCGAAGCGTGCGCGGCTCGAGCGGAACGATGCGGATCTCCGCCGACTTGGGTTCGCTCGACACGACGGTCACGCCGGTCGCCTGAACCTCCGGGAGATTGGCTGCGGCGGCGACCAGATCGATCGGCCACGTTCCGGCGGCCGAGGGAATGCCGTGGGCGCCGGCGGTCAAGTCGAGCGGCCCCTTCGCGAGCATCGTCTCGAATTCTCGCAACGCCCTCTTCGAGCCGCTGGCCTCGAAGCGCACCAGCGGCACCCGCTCCGGTCGCACCACCATGCGGCCCGCCTCGGACGGCGAGAAGCGGACGGCGGTGTCGAACCGATCGCGCTCCCGGGTCTCGCCGGCCGCCCAGATCCAGATCAGGACCGTGACGCCCGTCACGAGCAGCAGCGAACCGATCCTGCCTCGCATCGTCGTGCTCATGAGGAGGCTCCGGAGGCCGATGCCGTCGGCCGTGCTGGAACCCGGACCAGGCCGCCCTCGTCGCGAAGTCGGCGCTGGAGTTCCGCGCC
>JBMSXH010000347.1:0-3298 GCA_049425445.1 Phycisphaerales bacterium
TTCACGCGTTGGTTCCTCGGCGCGATCCTCCTGCAGGCGACCGCGATCGCCCTGCTGCTCTTCGATCGACGCTGACGCCGCGACGAACCGCTCGGCGGTCGACCGCCCAAGGACGCGCTCGTGCCCCACGCACTCCTCGCCTCGGCCCCCATGATCGCGCCGGTGAACGAGTTCGCGCCGCCGATCGAGGACTCGATCTTCCTGCCCGCCCTCGCGGGGATGGTGGCGGCGTCCTTCCTCTGCGGAAGCGTGCCGTTCGCGCTCGTGCTCGGCCGCGTGAAGGGAATCGACATCCGCACCGTCGGATCGGGGAACATCGGGGCGACCAATCTGGGGCGGGCGATCGGCCGCCCGTGGGGCATCGCCTGCTTCGTGCTCGATGCGCTCAAGGGCGCTGCCCCGGTCGCCATGTTCGGAGTCTGGCGCGGGACCTGGGGCGTGCCGCTTGGGGAGTCGAACGCCTCCGCCACGGTCGAGTGGCTCGCGATCGCCATCGCCGCGATCCTCGGCCACGTCTTCTCCCCCTGGGTCGGATTCAAGGGCGGCAAGGGCGTGGCCACCGGCTTCGGGGCGATGGTCGCGCTGTGGCCTCTCCTCACGTGGCCGGTCGTCGGAGCGCTCCTCGCGTGGGCGATCCTGCTCGCCGTCACCCGCTACATGTCGGTCGCGAGCGTGATCGGCGCCGCGGTCCCGCCCGCCGTGCTGCTGGTGCAGTCGCTGCAGGCGGGATGGCCACCCGCCGCCGCGCCGCTCATCGCCGCGACGTCGCTCGTGTTCCTCATGCTGGCGATCCGCCATCGGACCAACATGGCTCGCGTCCTGGCCGGCACCGAGCCGCGGATCGGCAGGCGGGCCGAGTCGCCGTCGCGTGCCCGCTAGCATCCGCTCGACCATGAATCACTCCGCGAGCGCGACCTTGACCGCCGAACCGCCGACTCCCGCCACCTCGATCCACGACGGATACCGGTCTCCGCTCGAGACCCGCAACGCTTCCAAGGCGATGCGGGCGATCTGGTCCGAGCAGCGTCGATTCGGGCTGTGGCGCCGGGTGTGGCTTGCCGCGGCCGAAAGCCAGCGCGAGATCGGCATCGAGATCCCCGAGGAGGCGATCGAGGCGATGCGGGCGACGCTCGACGAGATCGACTTCGAGTCCGCCGCGCGACACGAGGCCCGCATTCGCCACGATGTGATGGCCCACGTGCACGCCTTCGGCGAAGCGGCGCCGGCCGCCAAGGGCGTGATCCACCTTGGACTCACCAGCCAGGACGTCGTCTGCAACGCCGAGGTGCTGCAGTGGCGCGAGGCGCTCGATCTCGCCTGCCTCAAGGCCGCGATCGTGATCGATCGCCTCGGCCGCTTCGCCAAGCGGCAGCGCGATCTCCCGACGACCGGCTTCACGCACTTCCAGCCCGCGCAACCGGTGACGGTCGGCAAGCGGGCGTGCCTGTGGGCGCAGGACTTCGCGATCGCCCTCGCGGAGCTCGAGGCGTGCCGACGGGACCTTCGCCTCAAGGGGCTTCGTGGCGCGACCGGCACGCAGGCGTCCTACCTCGCCCTCCTCGGAGGCGACGCCTCCCGCGTCGATGCGCTCGAGCGGTCGTTCGCGTCGCGGCTCGGGTTCGGCGACGACGGATGCTGGTCGGTCTGCGGACAGACCATGCCTCGGCTCGCCGATGCCCGCATGCTCTCGGCGCTCGCCCTCGCGGCGGCGGCGGTCCACAAGTGGGCCACCGACGTTCGGCTGCTCGCGGGCTTCGGCGAACTGGCGGAGCCGATCGAGCCGGATCAGGTGGGTTCCTCCGCGATGGCCTACAAGCGAAATCCCATGCGCTGCGAGCGGGCCTGCGGGCTGGCTCGCTTCGTGATGGGGCTTCCCGCGATCGCGCTGCAGACCGCCGCCACGCAGTGGCTCGAGCGAAGCCTCGACGACTCGTCGGTGCGGAGGATCATGATTCCCGAGGCGTTCCTCGCCCTCGACGGAGCGCTCGATCTCGCCGCGAACGTCGCGGAGGGTCTCGAGGCGATCGAGCATGCGATCGCGAAGCGGCTCGAGGAGGAACTTCCGTTCCTCGCGACCGAGACGCTCCTGATGGCCGCGGTGTCGCGGGGTGCCGACCGGCAGGAGGCGCACGAGGTGATCCGCCGTCACAGCCGCGACGTGCAGGCCGCGATGCGTGAAGGCGCCGCGTGCGATCTCCTCGAGCGACTCGCGAAGGAGCCGATGTTCGACGGGCTCCTCGGATCGATGGACGCCGCCGGGTTCACCGGGCGATCGGCCGAGCAGGTCGATCGATTCCTCGCCGAGATCGTCGAGCCGATCCGACGCCGCTACCCGGACCGACTTGGCGATCGCCCGCAGCTCCGCGTCTGACACCCGATGCCGATCCCCCGACTCCGCATCGACGACGCGACGCTCCTGGTGATCGATCTCCAGGAGCGGCTGATGCCGACCATCCTCGAGGCCGAGACCGTGGTTCATCACGCGTCGCTGCTGGTCCGCATGGCCCGAACGCTCGACCTTCCGATTCTCGCGACCGAGCAGTACGTGAAGGGCCTCGGCGCGACCGTGGAACCCCTTCGGTCGGAACTCGCCACCGTGGCCACCGTCTTCGAGAAGACCCGCTTCAGCGGGCTCGTGCCCGAGGTGCTCGCGGCGCTCCGACATTCGGGACGCGGCCAGGTGCTCGTGACCGGCGTCGAGGCGCACGTGTGCGTGCTGCAGACGGTGCTCGATCTCGCCGCCGCGGGGTTCGTGCCGTTCCTCGCGATCGACGCGATCTCGGCCTCGCGGGCAGGGTCGATCGGTCCGGCGATCCGCCGCATGGAACGTTCCGGGGCGATCCCCACCGGCATCGTCTCGGCGATGTACGAACTTCTCGGCGACGCGAGCCACCCGTGCTTCAAGGCCTGCCTGCCGATCGCCAAGGAGGTTCGGGAACTCACCCTCGCACCCCGACCGCCGGACGGGAACTTCCGCTGATTCCGAGCCGGACCCGCCCGAGATCCGCCCGAAGCGGACGCGGCGCGGTAGGTTGACACGCTGTGGCGCGGCTGCCGAGGCGTTCCGGCGCTCGACGAAGCCGAGTCAAGGTTCATCGTGGGGCAACCCTGCCCCCTCTCGTCCCCCTCCATACGGAGCCGATCATGCTGAACGATCTCTACCAGCAGCTCGTCAAGCTCGCGCAGGAAGTCGAGCCCGATCTCCAGAAGGCCGCCGGCGGCAACAAGGCTGCTGGAACGCGTGTCCGCAAGACCATGCAGGAGATCCGCTCCGTGGCGCAGGAGATCCGGGTCAAGG
>JBMSXH010000348.1:0-3293 GCA_049425445.1 Phycisphaerales bacterium
GACGTCGTGCGGGAAGGTTCGGTTCGGCGTGGGTCGGTCACGGCTTCCGCTCCAAAGGGGACTGAACTCCTCCGAGCGAACGCGACGGGACGACCGGCGCGGACTCAGAGATCAGGTTCGTCGTCGGCGGGTTCGGGCCGGGACTTTGCCCCTCCCTCCGATTCGACGCCGGTCTCCGCCCGCACCACCGGATCCGCCCCGGTCGCTCGCCCCCCCGTGAGGTCCGGGAACCTCGGCAGCTTCGGCGGCGCCGGATCCGCAACCGCGGTGCGCGGAATGTTGGTGAGGATCCGAAGCCTCGCCCAGAGCAGCAGACCCATCGGCTTCACCCAGAGCACGGTGGCGAAGGCGAGGAGCGGCAGCGCCGCGACCAGGGTGCGCCGCAACCGGCTGCGTCGAACGGTTCGCCGCGTCGTCATCGATCCGTCTCCGGCTTCTGGGTATGAAGTTCCGCCGCGAGCAATGGCTCGTCGGAGGATGTTCGATCGATCGAGAGATCGATCACGAAGGGCGCCGAGGGCGGGGCCGATTCGATCTCTCGGAGCCACGCGAACACGTCGCGAGGCGTCCCCTCGATGCGTCGAGCGTGCTCGTGCCGATCGTCGCCCGCCCGTGTCGAGGTGCGATCGAATCGGGCATTCGCGATCCTCGCCCGCGCTTCGATCTCCCGGGATCGGGCGGCGATCGGAAGCAGCAGCGCTCCGCCGGCCGAAGCGGCGACGACCGCGGCCACGAATCCCCTGAGACGCCGTCCGTCGGCGCGGCTCATGGCCGGCCTCCCAGCACCACGATCGAGCTGGCCGCCCGCTCCGATTCGGCACCGATCGCGACTTCGAACGACACCGCCCCCTCGCCGTGCGGGCGCAGGCTCTCGATCGTCGCCTCACCGAGAAACGCGTGTGCCTCAAGACGATCGACGAACCGCCCGACCGCGTCGCTCGAGGCGGCCCGCCCCTCGATCCGAATGGACGGCCGCACGTGGGTCGGCGCGAGGACGGGACGCCATCGGAAGTGGCAGCGATCGAGCGCAATCTCCTCGGATGCGCAGGACGCCACCGTCGAGATCGACGCGGTGATCGGGGGCCTCACGCAGGGCGACCAGGGTTCCGCGCCGCGATCCAGCTCCCGCTCTGCGAGCTCGAGCCGCTCCGCCGCGCCGGCCACGGTGCGATGCGCCGCCACGATCCCGGTCGCCGCCGCGATCGCGATGACCCACCAGATGCCGAGTGCTGCGACGCGCGCCCTTGCGGCGTCGCGGGTCCTTCTCGCCTCCATGCTGCCTCCCTCCACACGCATCCATGCGCCGCCCCAGGGCGGCTACGGCCCGAGAGGTTCCTCGGCCCGCGCAACGCTCACCTTGCCGGTGAACGCGTCGATCTCCACGCGATAGGTCAGGTTGTCCGAGCGCACCACCAGCGATCCACCGGTTCCCGGAACCCCCGCCTCCGCGATCGTGCCTCCGAGCGGATCGAAGGTGATCCAGTTCCGACTGCCGTCGAGCTGGATCGACTCGAGCCGAACGCCGGCGAAACGCGGATCGCGATCGAGCTCGACCACCATCGGCTGGCCTTCTCCAGAGGCGAGCGGATCTCGGACGAAATCGGCGGTCTGCTCGTCGAACGGAAGCGAGAGCGCACTCTCGCGAACCCTCGCCACGCACCAGCCGTGACCTTCCGGATCGAAGAAGACCCTTCGATAGCCCTGGCCGGCAAGCGCATCGGACTGGGCGAAGGTGATGTCCGCCACCAACCGCCGGAGCGCCGCCTCGACCGTGTAGGTGTCGCGCCGCACGAGGCTCGGCACGAGCAGCAGCGCGGCGATCGCGAGGATCGCCACCACAAGCAGGAGCTCGATCAGCGTGTAGCCGCGACGGCCTTGCATGTCAGCGATCCTCGTCGACCACGACCTCGACGCGGAGCGGCTGCTCGCGGAGCAGCTTCTCGATCGCGGCGAGACGCTCGGCGAGCGAGACGATTCCATCCAGCATGGTCTGCCGCTGTCGGGGCCCGACGTTCGAGACACCGTCGTTGGCGTAGTCCCGAGCGGCCTGGGCCGACTGCGCCGCAGCCGAGGACGGCGCGGACACCTCGCCGCGGAGGACCCACAGGATCGCGGCCAGCAGCACGGCATTCACCGCCAGAAGCGCATGGATCGTGAAGCGCGAATGCACGGTTTCGGTTGCGGCGGACTGGCTGTTCATCGAGCGATCCTCCGGGCGGCGATGCGCCGCACCTCGTCGGGGTCTTCGGCCCGAACGGTCGTCTTCATCAGCGAACCCTCGGAGCCCGGCGGGCAATGGGCGTACCAGGCCGCCACCGCCGCCTCGACTGCGCGAGGCGCATGGGGATCGATCGCGACGGCGTGGACGCCTCGGCTCGTCCGCCATCGCATCCGGACTCCCGAATCCTGAAAGGAGGGCGGCACCGGGGTCTCCGGCGCGGTCGCGAAGTACACGAACCACAGGCCGAGCTGCCGCGACCGAACGAGCATCGCGACCGGCGAGACGTCGGCTCCGGACCGCCCATCCTCGCCCTCGCGGCGAAGGATGAGGCACGGATCCTCCGCGACGGTCCGGTAGGTCGCGACGAGATCGACCTCGCCGCGTCGCAGCGCCGCCAGTCCGGGATCCTCGGCGGTGCCTGGCCGATCGACGGCGAGGACGTTCACGCCCGCACCCTCGAGGGATGTCGCCGCAGCCACGGGCGTCGCCCGAATCGCTGCCGGCACGAGCACCGCAAGGATGGCGAGGACTCCTGCACTTCCGCGGCGGATCCGCGAGCTCCAGGCCGCGCAGCACCGATGGTCGAACCCGTTTCGCATGATCGTCTCCCCAAACGCAACGAGACCGCGACACGAGTCGCGGCCTCTCGAAGGACGCCCGTCGAAGGCGTCCTTGCTTGTTCTTCCCGTCATCCGTCGCCGCTGCCGGCGACGGTGATCCGCTCACCAGCCGGCCACGGTCTCCGGCTCGATCAGATCGCCACCCTCCGCCGGGTCGTAGGACAGGCGCAGGAGGCCGGTCGATTCGAAGTGCGTCGCATCGATCGAGAATCCCGCGGGCCACTCGGGCACACGACGGATCTGTCCCTCGTCGACGAGGATCTGCATGAGGTCCGCGGCGCTCGGTGCGGCACCGCCGTGCCTGGCGCGGTAGACCTCGACCTGCGCGCGAAGCGTCTGCAACTGGTTTCGCACGCTCGAGACCGAGGCCTCGCGCCGAGCATCGGCGAACTTCGGAACGACCATCGTGGCAAGGATCCCGATGATCACCACGACGATCAGGATCTCGATGA
>JBMSXH010000349.1:0-3292 GCA_049425445.1 Phycisphaerales bacterium
CGTGGTGCTGGTGGCGGCGCCGAGCGGCCAGGGCCTCACGACCACCGGCTACAGCCTGCTCTCGCGGCACGACGCGTTCACCTGCAACATCAAGACGCTCGAGAAGAAGATCGAACTCCGCCTCGACGGCATCGATCACGTCGAGTGGGACGCTTCGAACCCGAGCCTCCCGTTCTCCACCCAACTGCAGTCGATTCTTCGACGCGATCCGGACATCGTGCTCGTCGGCGACATCAGCGAGGCCAACACGCAGGCGACCGCCGCGGCACCGGGACGCGAGGGCCCGCTGGTCTATGTGCTCATGCCGCAGCCGGGAGTCGCTCCCGCGATCACCGAGTGGTGCCGTGCGGTCGGCGACCTCAAGATGGCCGTCAAGCCTCTTCGTGCGGTGATGACCCAGCGGCTGGTGCGCACGCTTTGCCCCAACTGCAAGCAGCCCTTCCAGCCGCCGGCGGACCAGTTGAAGAAGCTCGGGATTCCCGAACGCGCTGCCGGGCGCATCCACCGAGCGGTGGGCAAGATCCAGCCGGCCCGAAATCGGATCGAGGACTGCCCGGTCTGTCAGGGCAGCGGCTATCTCGGACAGGTGGCGGTGTACGAAGTCATGGCCGTGACCGACGAGGTTCGCAAGCACCTCTTCGAAGGCGACCTGAAGGCGGCCGTCGCCGAGGCCCGACGTCACAAGATGATGCTCCTGCCCGAGGCGGCGCTGGCGAAGGTGGTCTCCGGCGACACCAGCCTCGAGGAGTTCGCGCGGGTGTTCGCGCCCAAGCCCGCCGCCCCCGCGCGACCGGCGGCCGCGGCGAAGCCCGAAGGAGGCAACGCGTGATCATCGTTCTCAACCTGCTTATCCTCGGCCTCGCGGCACTGATCGCCTACTGGTGGGCGAGCCAGGGAGCCTTCAGCGCGCTGCTCCACCTGCTCTGCGTGATCGCCGCGGGTGTGCTCGCGTTCGCGGTCTGGGAACCGGTCGCGATCAAGGTGCTCGGCATGGGGGCCCTTGCGAACTTTGCGTGGGGCATCGGACTGCTCGCCCCGTTTGCGCTCTTTCTCTTCGTCCTGCGCCTCGCGACCGATCGACTCGTGCCGGCAAACCTGAATTTTCCGCAGTCGGTCAACTATCTCGTCGGCGGTGGTCTCGGTGCCTTGGCCGGCCTGGTCACCATGGGCATCCTGCTGATCGGCGCGGGCCTCCTGCAAAGCGAGCGGGCCTTCATGGGCTACTCGGGCTGGATCCGCAGCAGCAGCAATCAGGGCCGGCCTGCCGACACCGGCGGCGGACTCTGGGTTCCGGTCCACACCCTCGTCGCCGACTTCTTCGGAACGCTGAGCGCCGGATCGTTCGCGTCCGAGACCGGAACCGCGACCCTGAAGAATCGTCAGCCGAACCTCGATCGCGTTTCGATGAGTCTGGCCCGCGACGGCGCCCACGCCGGCCGCAGCCGCGTCGCGTTGCCGCCCGATTCGTTCGATCTTGCGGGCGTCGCGTACGCGCCCGCGGCCACCTTGCCGGCCGCCATTGGCGGGACGCAGCCCATCTACGCGGTCGGACTCACGATTCGGCAGCCCGCCTTCGACCAGGGCGTGCAGTTCCGCCTTTCATCCTCTCAGGTCCGTTTGATCGGCGACGCGGGCGCGAACCAGACGGCGCCTACGGCCCATCCCATCGCGTGGACCGCCGACCTGCCGGGCGGCGGCCGCGGACTCTTCCCCGTCGACGACACCTCGCACTACGTGACGAGCGTGCCCGGCCAGCAGCAGGTCGTGGCATGGCTCCTCTTCCCAGGCAAGGACCTTGCCGGGGCCACCCCACGATTCATCCAGGTCAAGGGAGTCCGCATCGCGTTGCCGCAACTCGAGCAGGTCGATGCGACCAAGTTGATGGCGTCGGTGATGGGTCAGGGCGGTGCCAGCGCCGCACCGACCTTCGATCCCTCGCTCCGCACGGTGGGCGGCAACGACATCCGCATCACGAACAAGATCGATCCGCTGCAGATCTCGACGAACGATCTGCCCGGCATGCGGGAGACCGACAGCTACCTCACCGAGGGCCGTGGAACCTTCCCGCGAAGCGCCGGCGTTCGCGTCAATCGCAGCCTGCAGGTCAAGGGCATCCTCGAGCCGGAAGGCACCCGCGTGATCCGCCTGAACATCAGTCGCGGCAAGAGCCCGGTGAACATCTGGGATTCGAAGGCTCGAGAGGAGGCCGGAGCCGGCGCATCGCTCATGCTCGTCGACGAGCAGGGACGAACATTCTCTCCCATCGGCTACTTCTGGGAGCGACGAAACGACAGCGAAATCGACATCGTGATCGATCCGGTCAGAGGCATTCCCACCGTGGGCGACTTCCCCTCCTTGAGTTCCTCCGGCGTCGACGATCTCTACGCGCTCTATCGCGTGAGCCTCGGCTCCAAGATCAAGGCGATTCGGCTCGGTGAGATCCAGATCGCGAACGTCGATCTCGAAGTGAAGTGATCCGCCAGGTTCGGCGATCGTCGTTCACGACGAGCGCCACTTGTCACGCCGCGTCGGGGACAGCCCCGAATCGGTGCTCGGGCGTCGCTTGGTGCGAGCGAAGCGTTCTCGCGAAGCAACCAGACGGCGCCGTCGGCGCAGTCGTTCGGCGGCGTCACCGCCGACCCGAGGTTGCGCGCCACGCCCCGCGGCCGTCTCATTCGCCCTTGAGATAGCGCTCGACGTAGTGGATGTCGAAGTCGGCGTTCACGAACGCCGCGGTCTCGAGCAGGCGCAGGTGAAGCGGAATCGTGGTCCGAACAGGACCGATCTCGAACTCCGCGAGCGCCTGCCGCAGCCGCCGAATCGCGGTGGTCCGATCGGGACCGTGGGCGATCAGCTTGCCGATCATCGAGTCGTAGTTGGGCGGAATCCGGTAGCCGGCCCGGGCATGGCTGTCGAGGCGGATTCCCGGCCCACCCGGCGGGGCGTAGTGCTCGATCAGCCCGGCCTGCGGCATGAAGTTGCGGTCGGGATCCTCCGCGTTGATGCGGCACTCGATCGCATGGCCGCGGATCGCGATCTGATCCTGCGTGAAGGAGAGCGGCTCGCCGGCCGACACGCGGATCATCTCCTTCACGATGTCGACACCCGTGATCAGTTCGCTGACGGGATGCTCCACCTGGACTCGAGTGTTGACCTCGAGCATGTGGAAGTCCTGCTTCGCATCCATCAGGAACTCGACGGTCGCGGCGCCCGAGTAGTTGGCCGCGCGAAGGAGCGCCGCCGCGGCCTCGGCGACCCGATTGCGCTTCGCGGGGTCGACACCGGGAGCCGG
>JBMSXH010000350.1:0-3283 GCA_049425445.1 Phycisphaerales bacterium
GCGGCTGCCCTTCGCGATCGGCTTGAGCCGCGCGACGCGGCGGCTCATCCTTCAGAACGTGCTCATCTCGATGGGCGTGGTGTGTGCGCTCATTCCGCTCGGAATCCTCGGGATCACCACCGTGGCGTGGGCGGTCGTGCTGCACGAAGGGAGCACGGTGGTCGTCGCGCTCAACGCGCTCAGGCTGCTGCGGTACCGGTTGTGAGCCCTGTCACCAGGTCTCGTCGCTTCTCGACGATTCCCTTGGATCAACCACCCCGCCTGTCCCCTCCGCGCCGTCCTCAGCTCGAACCCTGCCGCATCCGGTCGAGGCTCTCCGGGAACGGGAAGGTCGGATAGACGCCGGTCGTGCCGAGTTCCCACATGCCCGGTGGGGGATACACGTCGCCGGTGAAGCCGCCCTGATACATCGCATCGAGCACCGCTTCGAAGCTCGGCGTCTCTCCGCGGTGGTCGACGAGCCGATTGCTCTTCGCCCCGAGGAAGGAGACCGACGCGGCGGGCACGCGGTCGCGGCGACCTTGCAGCATCTTGGAGACGGTGCGGAAGCCCCGGAAGAGATCCTCGAGGGTGAAGTGGTCGCGCCCGGCGGGCCGCATCAGGGCGAGGATCAGCAAGCGATCGAGATCGAACTTGAGGACGTACGGCTCGCGATCCTCCGCCGCGTGCACCGCGACGGCGCTGCGGAACATCTTCGCGTAGCTCGTGGCGCTCTCGAGCGTCCACTGGCTCGTCGGAATGAGCTTGAGCAGTTCGCCGAGCACGCCGCGGGTGTTGTCCTCGTCGTTGATGCCGCAGACCACGGTGCGATAGCGGCCGTCGAGGAGATCCGAGAGCAGATGCTGGCCCCAGACGAGTCGGATGCGATCGGTCGCGGCGGCAGCGCGGGGGTCGCCCGAGGGAACCACCACCACCTTCGCGGGAACCTTCGAGGCGTCCATGAGAAGGTCGCCGTCCTCTTCGTAGACCTTGAGTTCGTCCATAGGCCGGGAAAGGTACCGACTCGGGCGAGGTGCGGGCGAGTCCATCGCCGTGTCGAGCGTGCCTGTTCCGACCTCGGCAAGCCCGCAGCCGAGCGACCGTCAGACCGCCCAGGGGGCGTCGACGAGGGCGGTGCCCTCCAGCGTCGAGCGGGCGAAGTCGAATCCCTTCTGGACGGCGAAGGCGCCGCAGGCGCCGTGGCGATCGATCGCGAGGATGCCGACCTGGTAGCTCTTCGGGTCGGGGTTCTTGGCGATGACCCGGGCGATCGCGGCCTCGCAGGCCTGCTGCGGGGTGTCGCCCGCCCGCATCCGCTCGACGGCGAGGAAGCTCGCCAGGGTCTTGAGCACCGTCTCGCCGAGACCGGTGCAGGTGGCGGCGCCGACTTCTCCGTCGACATAGATGCCCGCTCCCACGATGGGGCTGTCGCCGACCCGTCCGTGCATCTTGAAGCCGAGTCCGCTCGTGGTGCAGCTTGCCGCGAGACGTCCTTCCGCATCGAGCACCAGCATGCCGATGGTGTCGTGGTCGTCGGGGCCGCCTCGAAGTCTCGCGGGGGGCGAACCGCCGCCCGACTGGTTCTCGATGTTCGCGACGGGTTCGTAGCGGCTCTCGACGAGCCACGCCTCATAGCGCTCGCGCGCCGCCGGGCTCAGCTCGTTCGCC
Source organism: Phycisphaerales bacterium (assembly GCA_049425445.1). Lineage (GTDB taxonomy): Bacteria > Planctomycetota > Phycisphaerae > Phycisphaerales > SM1A02 > VGXO01. The sequence goes on from JBMSXH010000350.1 coordinate 1,648, forward strand.
ACGATCTCGAAGCCCTCTTCGCGGGCGAAGCGCTCGGCGCCCGCGCCGGCAAGCAGCACGTGCGGGGTCTTCTCCATCACCCGGCGCGCCAGCGCGATCGGATGTCGAACGCCCTGCACGAAGCAGACGCCGCCCGCTCGACCGTCGTGATCCATGATGGCCGCGTCGAGGGTGACGAGACCGTCGCGATCGGGCAGACCGGCGAGCCCCACGGAGAGGTTCTCGGGATCGCGCTCGGTCACCATGACGCCCGCTTCCGCGGCGTCGAGGGCGGAACCACCGGCCTTGAGCGTCGCGATCGCGGCCTCGTTCGCGGGAACGCCGTGGCGCCAGGTCGAGAGGACGATCGGCTTGGCGGGCGGGAAGGTCGACGACCGCCGCGCTGCGGCGATCTCCTTCGCAAACGCCTCGCGCTTGGCGGGATCCTCGAGATCGGCGATCTGGTCGCGGCCATCGCCGATCGGCGGTCGATCCGCGGCGCGGGCCCACGGCTCGCGACACGCCACGATCGCCGTCGACGCCGCGACGGCGGCACCGAGGCTTCGAACGGCGGCGCGGCGTGAGAGGCGAGGCGATGTGATCGGCGTCATGGGGATTTCCTCGACCGGTGTCCGAGCGGTGGTCTCGGTGCTGGGGGGAGACGCCGGAGGTTCTATCCGCCCTTCGCGTCGCTGAACACCCTCGGCCGCGGGTCGCGCTCGGTGTTCGGGATGGCGGTCGGGGGACGGTGGCCTCGTCGGGGCCATCCGTTCCGCCTCGACGAGCCTCCCTCGATCGCCCAAACGAGAAGCGGAGCACCCCCGATGGGGATGCTCCGCGTTCACATTCGTTCCACGGCCACAGCCGTGGGCGTTCTCGAGGTCGTCAGACCGTTCGCCGACGACGAGCGCCAAGCAGTCCGGCAACGCCCAGAAGGGCGATCGATCCGGGCGCCGGAACCAGCGTCAGGCTGACCGTCGACAACATCTCGGCCGTTGCCGGATTGCCGGCCTCGTCGAGTGCACCGAGGACGCCCCAGGCGATGGTGCTCGTGCCGGCTTCGAGGGTGATGCTGTAGTCGAAGTCGCCGAAGAAGAGCACCGGCTCGTAGTTGCCCGGCTGGTAGTTGTAGAAGAAGCCGACGCCGTTGCCCTGCGTGGACAGGAGCGACGAGATGTTCACTTCGACCGCGACACTGGTGGTGAAGGTCAGCCGTTGCCCGGCGAAGGCGCCGTCGAATCCGGCGGGCAAGCCGGAATAGAGCTCGAGGAGGGTTGCCGAGTTGAACGTGGCCGTGGCGCCGTCGGCCGCGGTCCACTCGAGGAGGGCGCCGGTGGTCTCGACCCCGGGGATGTCGACGAACAAGTCGACCACGGTGCCGAGCGGAGGATTGCTGACCGACACGATGTCGACGAAGTCGAACCCGCCGCCGGTGCTGAAGTCGAAGTAGCCGTCGCCCACCATCATCTGATCGATGGTGCCGGAGGGACCGTCGCCCCCAGCGAAGAACCCGGCCGACGCCGAGCCGACCATGCAGATGGTTGCGGATGCCGACAGGATGCCGGCCAATCGTGCTGGTGCCATTCCTTTTCTCCTCCCTTGCGGGACTGAACAGGTTGTTGAGCCCGGACGACGCGTCTGCGGACCCTGAGAACAT
>JBMSXH010000351.1:0-3282 GCA_049425445.1 Phycisphaerales bacterium
CGGGGAGGCGCACCGCGGGAGCGCCGTTGAAGCGGCGCACGAGCGGGGTGTCGACGAAGCCCTCCTCGACCGAGGCGAGGTCGCCCACGCGAACGCTCTCGCCGTCGGGACCGGTGCGCACCACGATCGATCGGATCCGCTCGGCCTCCTCGAGCACGCCGAGGGTCCGCACGTTGATGGTGCCGCCGCTTGTGCGGAGCGATCCGCTCGGCACCTCGCGCATCCACGAACCGATCGCGTCGGAGACCTCCGGCAGTCCGATGCCGTAGCGAAGCGCCGCGGCGGGATCGACCTCGACCCGGATCTCGCCGCTGCGGATTCCCGACAGGAGCACCGTGCCCATGCCCGGCAGCGAGCGCAGGTCGTCCGCCATCGCGCGGAGCGCCGCCTTCATCTGCCGCTCGTCGGCCTCGCCGTAGAGCGTGAGCATGATGACCGGGAGGTTCGGCTCGAACTCGATCACCCGGATGCGCTCGGCGTCGGGCGGAAGGTCGCGGAGGCTCTCGACCGCCTGCTCGGCGTCGCGGAGCGCCTCGGTCAGATCGGTGCCGTCCTCGAACTCGACGAGGATCGACGCGCTGCCCTCGACGATGTTGGAGGTGAGCTGCTTGACGCCCTCGAGGTCCGCGACCGCGTCCTCGACCTTGCGGACCATCGACTCCTCGATCTCGGTCGGCGTCGCGCCGGGGTACGGGATCGCGATCGAGAGCGACTCTGGCGCGCTCTCGGGGAAGAACTCCCGTCGCATCGAGAACGCCGACCACACGCCGCCGAGGATGAGGGTCGCCGCGAGCAGGTTCGCCGGGACCGGATTGCGGACGCCGAAGCCCGAGAGGCTCACGGCATGGCTCCCTCAGGCGCCTTCGCGGCGCCGGCGATCGCGGCCGGAGCGCCGCCGGGAAGCACCGGACGCACGAGCGTCCCCGGGCTCACCGCGCGCGAGCCGTCGAGGAGCACCAGCGTGCCGGCCGGAAGTTCCTCGCTCAGCACCACCCACTGGGTGTCGGGAATCGGGAACTGCGGAAGCGCCGCCTCGAAGGTCCACTCGATCTCGACCGGATGGGTGGCGATCGAGTGCGCTTCTCCGGCGGCTTCCGCGAGAAGCACCCGGCCGTCGCGGACCGAACGCCGCGGCACGACCACGCGGGTCTCCGGATCGCCGCAGCGAACCGTGCCGAGCACGAACGTGCCCGGCACGAGCGCCAGCGGATCGTCGGCGGACTGCTCGAGTTCGGCGTAGACGGTGAACGTGCGGCTTCCCGGCTCGTCGACCGGAGCCACGCGGGCGATCCGCGCCTGCCAGCACTGCGCATCGTCGGCGTCGCGTTCGATCGTGACCGCGTCGCCGACCCGCACGAAGCGGCGCGCCGAGGAGGGCAGCTTGAGCGGAATCTCGATCGATCCGAGGTCGACGATTCGCGCGACCCGCCGTCCCGGAGAGACGCTTTCGCCGATCTCGACGTCGACGTCCTCGATCACGCCGTCGATCGGGCTGCGGATGGTGCAGCGGGCGAGGTTCTGCTCGGCGAGGCGCTTCGCGGCCCGCTGGCTCTCGGTGACCGCCCGAAGCGAGGCCCGGCGCGGCATGAAGCCGTCGACCGACTCCTGCGCCTGCAGCACCGCGCGATCGACCGCGAGCAGCGCCTGCTTCGCGCGATCGACCTCCCGCTCGACGGCGGCGCCGTCGGCGAGGGCCCTCTCCGTCCTCGAGAATTCAAGCCTCGCGAGCTCGACGTCGCGCTTCGCAAGCTCGAGCCTGCTCTTGGCGGCCTGCTCCTCGACGTCGAGCTGGGCGGCGCGGGCGTCGAGTTCCGCGAGCGTCTCCTCGGCGATCTCGGCCTGGCGGCGGAAGTCCCGCGCGTTGACCGTCGCGAGCACCTCGCCCGCGGAGACCACGAAGCCCTCGCTCACGCCGACCGGAATCGACTCGATCACGCCGGTCACCTCGGCCGGCACGTCCGCGGTGCGGATCGCATCGGCGGTGCCGAAGCCGCTGAAACTGCGTTGCACCTCGACCGGCGTCGCGGACACCACCACAAGCCGTGGTCTCGCCTCCTCGGGCGGGCGTGGCACGGGCACCTCCCGCGTCGAGGCGAGCCAACCGAAGACGGCGACCGCCACGGCGATGGCGCCGAGGCCGACCACGGTGCGGACGATGAGACTCATGACGGCGCCGGCGCGGGAAGGCATGCGGATGGTGACCAGGCGGGGAGCGGTGAGGTGGGGGACCTCGCTCGGCAGACGCGGCGGAGCCCGTGAACGGAAGCGGGGGATCGTACCGGCGATGGAGGGGCAAACCCCCCGAGTGCGGAGGGTTCGCGATGCCGCGGCGACGGTTTCCGCTCCCTTGCGTGATACCGTTCGGGGATGCCCTCCCAGAACGATTCAGCATCGCCCAGCGGCGAGGAAGCCGGCGACGCGCCGGCGTTGTCTGCGGCCGATGTCCGCAAGGTGGCCCGACTCGCCAGGCTCGCGATCGGCCAGGAGGCGGCCGAGATCGAACGACTGCGGGGTGAACTCGTCGCGGTGCTCGACCACATCGGTCGCATCCGCGGCGTCGACTGCGATGGCGTCGAGCCGATGACCCGGCCCTTCGACGCCTCGAACCGGCTCGACGCGGACGAGCCGGGGCCGACGATTCCGGTGGAGATCGTGACGGCCGCGGCGCCGGCCTCCGAAGGTCCCTACATCGCCGTTCCAAAGGTGCTCGCCGATGCCTCCTGATGCCGGGTCCGATCTCGTCGGCCATGTCGAAGCAGTGCGTGCCGGCCGGGTATCCGCCGAGTCCGAGGCCGCCGCGATGCTCGCGCGCATCGAGCGTCTCGATGGGGGAATCCACGCCTACCACGAGGTCTTCGCCGACGAAGCGCTCGAGGAGGCCAGAGCCATCGATCGTCGTGTGGCGAAGGGAGAGGATCCCGGGCCGCTTGCGGGCGCGATGGTGGCCGTCAAGGACAACATCGCGACCTCGATCGGACGCACCACCTGCAGTTCGAGGATGCTCGAGCACTGGCGATCGCCCTTCGAGGCGACGTGCGTGGAGCGATTGCGGGCGGCCGGCGCGATCGTCGTCGGCAAGACCAACCTCGACGAGTTCGCGATGGGTTCCTCCGGCGAGCACTGCGCGTGGGGACCGGTGCGGAATCCGTGGGATCGCGATCGGGTTCCCGGCGGTTCGTCGGCGGGCTCCGCGGCCGCCGTGGCGGCGGGCCTCTGCCACGCGGCGATCGGCTCGGACACCGGCGGCTCGATTCGCCAGCCCGCCGCGTTCTGCGGCTGCGT
>JBMSXH010000352.1:0-3265 GCA_049425445.1 Phycisphaerales bacterium
GCCCATCGCCGCGGTCGTGCGATCTCGCGTGGGGCGGGACTCGTCGATGGGACGGTCCTCACCTTCGAGTTCGTCGGCCGATCATCGTGCGCGATCTCTTCGTCCGCATGGTGCCGCAGGGCACGGAGGTGGCGGATCGCCGTTGCGTGGCACTGGCACGAGGCTCCGAGAGTTCGAACCCGGATTTGCCGACCGTGGTGGATCGAACCGTCGGGATCTCGACGGCGTTTCCGCCGCGACCGGCCTCAACCACCTCCGGCGCGCGTAGGTTGGCCGCCTCGCGGGCGATGCGGAGGCGCAGCATGCGCGGCAATCGGATCGGTTCGGGGCGGATCGCCTGGATGGGCGTGATGGTGATCGCGTTGGTGGCTGCTGGTCGGTTCGCCTCGGGCCACGCAGGGCGAGGCGCCGAAGCGGGGGAGGTGGAGACGCTGCGTGGACTCCGAGAGGGCATTCGATTCGGCGTCGCGGTTGCGGTCGCCGCGAGTCCCGACGGTTGGTGGATCGCGGTCGGCGACGACGGGGTCGAGGATGGCGTGGCGGCGGAGGGGGCCGTCGAGATCTTTCGCCGGGAAATCGGGCGTCATGCGTCCTCGGAGCGCGTCGAACGGTTCGAGGGCATCGCCCCGCGCCCCTTCGATCGCTTCGGTGCGGCGATCTCGATGCACGGACGCGCGCTGATCGTCGGCGCCCCGGACGACGACACCTTCGGGTCCGGCGCAGGTCGAGCCGAGGTGCATCGGCTCGGCGAGTCCGGCGCGGTCGACGAAGCGGTGCTCTTCGATCCAGATCCATCGCCGGCGGACGGCTTCGGCGGCGCGGTGGCGATCGCCGGGGATCTCGCGGTGGTCGGCGCGATGCGGGCCGACGTCGCCGGGCTCGACTCGGGGCGGATCGTGGTCTTCGAGCGGATCGGCCTCGCGTGGCATCCGGTCGCCTCGCTCGCGCCGCCCGATGCCGCGGCGGGCGACTGGTTCGGGCATGCGGTGGCCACCGACGGCGAGCGGATCGCGGTAGGCGCCTACGGGGACGACGATCTCGGCGAGAAGTCGGGCGCGGTGTGGGTGCTTTCGCGCGGGAACGGCGAGTGGATCTTCGAGACGAAGCTCGTCGCCCCCGACGGCGGCCCGCAGAAGTGGTTCGGCTTCTCGCTCGCGATCGATGGCGACCGGCTGCTCGTCGGTTCTCCCCGTGACGCACCGCACGGGCCTTCGAGCGGAAGCGTGTGGACGTTCTCGCGCGACGACGCCGGCTGGACGCCGCGGAACAAGGTGCTCGCGCGGGATGGGCGCCCCTTCGACTGGTTCGGCTACGCCATCGCGATGCGCGGCTCGGACGCGCTCGTCGGCGCTCCGGGGCGCGACGTGACCCTCGCCGACGGAACGATCGTGGAGTCCGCCGGTGACGTGGTTCGCTGTGAGCGGGGCGGCGAGCGATGGCGGGCCGTCGAGCGGCTCTCGTCGGGATCGCCGAGGGCGGATCGCCTCGCCGGCTCGAGTGTCGGCATCGACGGCGGCCTCGCGGTCGCTGGGCAACTCCTTGCGGAGGACCTGCATCCGTCGCCAGGCGAGATCTCGGTTTTCACGCGCCGCTGAAGGGAGACGCCTCCGCCAACCCCGCGGACGCGTCCACCGCCGGATAGTGCGCCGACATCACCGCGTGCCACTCCGCGACGCTGCCGCAGGCGATGAAGGCCCGACGGACCGTCTCGCCGTCGGGGTGGTGCGCCGCGAAGCGGATGCCGAACTTCCGCATCAGCCTCGAGGCGACACGCTCACCGTGAAGGACCACCGCGAGGCGGAAGTGCTCGAGCAGCGCGTCGCGCTGTTCGACGATCGTGGGCTTCCGCGGCGCGAGGCCCGCCATCAGGTCGCGAGCCTGGCGGAAGATCCAGGGATTGCCGATGCAGCCCCGTGCGACCGAGACCGCCGCGACGCCGGTGTGCTCGAGCATCAGGAAGATGTCCTCGGCGGTCCACACGTCGCCGGAGCCGAAGACGAGTCGGTTCGGCCGTCGCCGCACGATCTCGGCGAGGATCTCCCATCGCGATGGGCCGAGGTATCGCTGCACGACGGTGCGGCCATGCACGGTCGCCCACGCGTAGCCGAGGTCGAACGCCGCATCGATCACGCGGTCGAAGTTCCGCGCCATCTCGGGGGTGTCGTCGTAGCTGCGACGCAGCTTGACGGTGCAGGGGATCGACTCCGGCACTGCATCGCGCACGACCCGCAGCACGCGGATCGCCTCGTCGGGCACGGTGAGGAAGTGTCCGCCGCGGCTCGCCTTCTTGATCTTCTTGACCGGGCAGGCCATGTTGACGTCGACGACCTCGTAGCCCATGCCGGCGAGGATCCGTGCGCCTTCGGCCATCTCGTGCGGCAGGGTGCCCATCACCTGCCCGGCGATCGGATGGTCCTCGAGCCCCGCGGCGCGGTTCTCCTCGAGATCGCCGGTGCCGCACTCGCACGCGAGCAGGTCCGGGTCCTCCTTGCGGCGACCCTTGCCTCCGTTGATGAGGGTGCGGTCGAGCAGCGCTTCGGTCACGCAGAAGGGACAACCGTGCCGACGCGCGACGAGCCGCATCGGCCCGTCGGAGTAGCCCGCGAGCCCGGCCTGGAAGAAGGGCGCGTCGAAGCCCGGAACCAGTCGGGCGATGCGCGGATCGACGCCGCGGGCGCCATGATCCTGCGCGATCTCCGAGGGGGACCGGCCCGCGGCGAGGATCGTCGCGTCGATCGGTCCTTCGGACGGCTTGTCGAGTTCGACGCTCACGCGTCGATCGTACGTCGTGGGCCGCGATCGGACCCGGCGGCGATCACGTCAGGTCAGGGTGCCAGAAGCGCGCCGAGGATCATGCCCACCGCGATCGCGGCAAGTCCCCATCGAAGCGTGGCGTTCATCCCGGTCGTGCGGACGCTCGGCCGCACCGTCGTGGTGTTCATCTTCCTTCCCTCCTCGAGCGGCGCCGCCGCCTCGGGGGAATCGGCGGAACCGCCGCCGCGATCAAACCTTGGTCGCGAAGGCGGGCTCGCGGAGCCTGCTCGCGGCCGATCGCGCCGGATGTTCCGGCCGTGCGGGGGGCCGTCCGGGGACTCGCGGTCCGCGAACCGCTCGGATACCGTGACGGAATGTCCACCGACGCCTCCCAACTCCACCGCACGCCCTTCCACGCCTACCACCTCGAGCACGGCGGCCGCATGGTCGACTTCGCGGGGTGGGAGATGCCGCTCCTCTACACGTCGATCCTCGAGGAGCACCGGCAGGT
>JBMSXH010000353.1:0-3260 GCA_049425445.1 Phycisphaerales bacterium
CCCCCCCCCCCCCCCCCCCCCCCCCCCCGCTCGACACCGCATGAGCAGGCTTCCCCGTTCCCGTCGCGATCTCTTCGCCGAGCCGAAGCGACTCCCCATGGTCGCCGCTTCGATCCTCTCGGCCGACTTTGCGCGGCTCGGTGAGGAGTGCGAGGCCGTGCTCGCCGCCGGCGCCGATCTCCTGCACGTGGACGTGATGGACGGGCACTTCGTGCCGAATCTGTCGATGGGGCCCGCGGTCTGCGCCGCGGTCCGCAAGGCCTGTCCGGAGACCTATCTCGACGTCCACCTGATGGTCACGGAGCCGGCGAAGTTCGTGCAGCCCTTCGCCGAAGCCGGTGCCGACCACCTGACCTTCCACATCGAGGTCGAACCCGACCCGGCGCCGCTTGCGGCTCGCATCCGCGAGGCGGGCCTGTCGGTCGGGGTCGCGATCAATCCCGAGACGCCGGTCGAGCGGATCCTCGCGGCGGTCGACGTGGCGGATCTGCTGCTGGTGATGAGCGTGCACCCGGGCTTCTCCGGGCAGGCGTTCATTCCGGCGGTCCTGTCGAAGGCCAGCCGCCTCGCCCCGATGCTTCGTCCGGATCAGCGACTCGAGATCGACGGCGGCGTGACCCGCATGACGGCGGTCGACTGCCGGGCGCAGGGCATCGACGTGCTCGTGACCGCTTCGGCGCTCTTCGGATCGAAGGACTACGCTGCGGAGATCGCAGCCATCCGCGGGCAGGAGTCCCGGGTGCCCGCTCCCGGGCCGGTCGGAACCTGACCGGACCCTTTCGGACTTCCCCGGCGGCGAAGGAACGACCGTCGGTGCGAGAGACCCACGCCTTGGAACCCACCGCGACCGCTTCCGAGACTCCGACCGTCGAGACGTTGCCCGCCAAGAAGGGCGTGCCGGAGGGGCTCTGGATCCGCTGCCCCGGCTGCGGCGAGACGATCTTCCGCAAGACCTTCGAGGCGAACTTCCGGGTCTGCCCGAAGTGCCGCCATCACGGCCGCCTGAGCGCCAAGGAGCGGGTGGCGCAGCTCGCCGACCCGGGCACCTTCGAGCCGTTGCATGCGGACATGGCGCCGGCCGATCCGCTCTCGTTCACCGATCTCGTCCCGTATCGCGACCGAATCGTCGAGAGCCAGCGCAAGACCGGGCAGAACGACGGCGTGCAGACCGGCTCGGCGTTCATCAAGGGTCGCAAGGTCGTGCTCGCGTGCATGGACTTCACCTTCATGGGCGGCTCGATGGGCTCGGTGATCGGCGAGAAGGTCACCCGCGCGATCGAACTCGCGACCAACCGCGACTGGCCGCTCGTGGTCGTGAGCTGCTCGGGCGGCGCCCGCATGCAGGAGTCCGGCTACTCGCTCATGCAGATGGCGAAGACCTCCGCGGCGCTGGCGCGATTCGACGACGCGGGCGGACTGTTCATCTCGGTGCTCGCCGATCCCACCACCGGCGGCGTGACCGCGAGCTTCGCGATGCTCGGCGACGTCATCCTCGCCGAGCCGAAGGCGCTGATCGGGTTCGCCGGACCTCGCGTGATCGCCCAGACGATCCGCCAGGAGCTGCCGCCGGGATTCCAGACCTCGGAGTTCCTGCGCGACTCGGGCTTCGTCGATCGAATCGTCGATCGGGCGGACCTCCGCAGCGAGATCAGCCGCCTCATCGACTACGCCGGCAAGTGATCGAATCCTCGGCGAGGCTCGTGGGCGAGGTCGCGCCGCCGACGGGGCGTCTCGGCGCCGTCGGCACGATCACCATCCTGATCGCCGCCGCGTGCTGCCGCTGGCTCGCCTTCAACCCGCCGGCGTTTCCGATCCTGTCGGTCGCGTGGCTCGCGCTCTTCGCGATCGCGGCGATCCGTGCCCGGTCGGCGACGGTGCTGCTCGTCGCGGCGTTCGCGATCGACCTCGCATGGTGGCTCGAGGTGCAGCGGTGGGTCTCGAAGATCTCGATCGCCGGCTACCCCGTGCTGTGCGGGTATCTCGCGCTGTGGGGCGTCGCGCTTGCGTGGACGGTTCGCCGATTCGCGTGTCGTCCCCCGTCCGCTCGACTGCCGCTCTGGGTGACGCTGCCCATCGCGGTGATCGCGCTCGACTTCCTTCGAGGCGAGATCGTCTTTGGCGGCTACCCGTGGTACGAGGCTGGACAGGCGTTCGTGGGTTGGAACGTGGTCGCGCAGTCGGCGGATCTCCTCGGCGCCCGCGGACTGTCGATCGTCGCCGCGATCTTCGCGGGCGCGATTGCGGAGTTGGCGAAGCCGGGATCCAGCGGCAGGCGGGCGGTGCTCGGCTCCATGCCGATCCTGATCGCGTTGTCGATCGGCGTTCTCGCCTACGGGAGCTGGCGTCTCAAGCAGGCGGAGAACCTGCCGAAGCTCGGGCGATTCCTCGCGATCCAGACCGCGCTGCCCATCGACAACAAGATCGGCTGGTCGCCGCAGCGGCAGCTCGAGGACGTTCCGGAGTTCGCGCGCCAGACGCTGGCCGCATGGGAATCGGCAGGGCCGCCGATCGATCTCGTCGCGTGGCCGGAGACGATGCTTCCGGGATTCGGACTCGATCCCGCCACGCTCGAGTTCCTCGAGGCTGGTGGGTTCTTCCCGGGCCGGTTCTTCGGAGAGATCGCCCACGGCGTCGCGGAGCGGACCGGCGTGCCGCTGCTGGTGGGGAGCCCCGCGTACGTCGGGCTTCGCGAGGATGGCGAGCGGTGGGGGTGGGACGCACACTTCAACAGCGTGTACATGGTGCCGCCGGCGCCCATCGGCGAGTCGGAGCCGCGTCGATACGACAAGCTGGTGCTGACGCCGTTCGGGGAGACCATGCCGGGCATCTCGCGCTTCGAGTGGCTCGAACAGGCCTTGCTCGACTTCGGCGCCCGCGGGATGAGCTTCGACCTCGACGCGGGTTCCTCCGCGGTGCGCTTCGAGGTTGAGAGCGCCGCGGGCGAGCGATTCGCCGTGGCGACGCCGATCTGCTTCGAGGCGACGGTGTCCTGGCTCTGCCGAAGCCTGGTCTGGACTCGTGGCGAGCGGACCGCGGAACTCCTCGTCAACACGAGCAACGACGGATGGCTCGGTGACGACGATGCGGCTCGATGGACGCACCTTCGCCTCGCGTCGCTGCGGTCGATCGAGAATCGCACCCCGATGCTCCGCGCGGTCAACACCGGCTACAGCGCCGGCATCGATTCGAGCGGCCGCATCGTCGCCGGGCTTGATGGAGCGGATTCGCGCGTCGGCACGGGAGCTGGATGGGTGGTCGCG
>JBMSXH010000354.1:0-3260 GCA_049425445.1 Phycisphaerales bacterium
TCCGCCGATCGCGACGCGCGCGTCGGTGCGCTGGCTGCTGCCGACGGCCTGAGCGGTGGGCGATCGGCCACCGGTTCGCGTCGCTTCCGGCTCGCGGGATTCAGCGATCGCACGGTCCCCACGCGCCGAGCAGCGTCGCGAGGTCGGTCGGGCCGACGATGCCATCGCCGTCGAGATCGGCCGGAATCGAATCGGTGCCCCACGCCCCGAGCATGATCGACAGATCGATCGGCCCCACGGCTCCGTCGTCGTCGAGATCGCCCTGACAGGACTCCGGACGCGGCAGGTCGAGGATGAACCCCTGAATGCCGTTGGGCGTTCGAGCCGTCCCCACGATCGTGTAGCCGTCGCTCGACATGCCCAGGGGAAGCGCCATGCGGACGCCGGCGGGAATCTCGATGCCCTGCTCCTCCGCGAGGATCTCCAGCGAGTGGATGGTGCCGTCGATCCAGAGGTACCCCTCGCCCGCGGTCGCGGGGGGGAACTGCGTTCGATAGAAGAGCACGATGCGACGCCCGTCCTGACTGATGCCGGTCGGGAATGCCCGAGGCAGGGTCGGAATCGGCGACGCCGGAAGCGTCGAGAGTCCCTCCGACTCGCTCCATCGCCATCCAAGCGAGCCGTTGGTTCCCGCCCCGAGCCCGATCACCCATTGACCATCTCCGCTCACGGCTCCGGCTTCTCCGACCGCGGCGCCGCTCGACGTCGTGATCAGGGTCTGCGCACCGTCCCGCCAGATCGCGCCCTGCCGAGCACCGACGTTGGAGTCCTGCCACCCCACCACCACCGAGCCGTCGTCGTTGCACGCGTTCGCGCGTGAGGACGCCCCGCTCACCGTGGAACCGAGGTCGACGAGCCCGTCGAACGTCGAAAAGCGAAAGGCCCGTGCGGCGCAGAACTGATGCCACCCGAGCCCCACCATGGTCGTGCCGTCGCCCGAGATGCCCCAGCAGCTCATGGCCGAGGCGTCGCAGCTGAATCCGAAGTTGCCGACGAGCGTCGTCTCGCCCGTGGCGACCTCGTGGAATGCGCCCTCGGTCTTGCCGGTCTTCGGGTTGAGGGTGGTGAGCCCGATGCGGGCGCCGTCGTTGCTGATGCCGGCGCTGCCCGCTCCACCCGCGGAAGGCGAGAGTCCGCCGATCAGGACCACGCCCTGCTCCGGCGTCCAGTACCAGAACTCGTTGCTGTTGTAGCCCGCGACCACGCGACCATCGGCCGAGGCGTCGGCCGGGAAGAGGCCCTCGGCTCCGAGGAGCTTGAAGAAGCCGCTGTTGCCGCCCGCCATCGAGACGGAGGTCGTGGCGAGGATGACGACGACGGCGTAGCCGATTCGAGAACGAGAGGTCATGGACGGGCTCCTTGGCGACGGGGGTCGGGCTCGTCGCCCGCCGCGGAAACGTATCCCGCGATCCGCCCAAGGCAACGTCTTTCCCGCCAGTCGCGACGAGGATGTCGACGCAGCGGCGCGAGCGGAAGCGGTGCGACCAACCGTGGCCGCGGTTGCAACGCGTTCGCGGCCACGCGGCTCCGCCGAGCTCGCGTCGAGGGGTCCGACGATGTCGTGCTTCGCGAACTCCGGCGCCACGAGCATCGCGGCGCGATTCCGTGGGTCGGGCAACCCGCCGGCGCCGACGCGCAACCCGTCGCCGCGTCGACGGCGATCGGATGGCCCGCCGGTCGATGGCCGACCCCGACGCCCGATCACCGTGGGCGATGGCATGAGCGCCGGTTCCACGATCCCTTCGTCCGCGCCGGTGGTTTGCGGATAGGCTCTGCACCCCTCGATCGGCCGAGTTCGGCCGCTCATCACGGACCCCCCCACATGACCTGGCGCGGACGGATTGGACTGGTGCTTCTTGGAGCGTCGATCCCGATCGTCGCGGGCGTCGCGGTGGCCCTGGTGAAGTCGGCGGGATCTGCGGCGAGGTCCGGGCTCTCGTCCTCCATGTCCTCGGCGCGACCGTGGGGCGCCTTCGACTTCGAGATCGATCCCGCGTCGAAGCCCTCCGGCCTCGAAGGCTCGATCGCCCAGTCGCTGCGCGACGAGCACTCGAGCCACTTCGATCCGGACGGCGACGGCGTGAAGAACTACGACTTCCTCGCGCTCTCCGGAGGAGGCTCGCACGGAGCCTTCGGCGCCGGGGTCCTCTGCGGCTGGTCCGAGCGAGGCGATCGACCAGACTTCAGGATCGTCACCGGAATCTCGACCGGGGCGCTTCAGGCGACCTCGGCGTTCATCGGATCCGACGGCGATCGTCTGCTCGAGCAGGCCTTCACGGGCATCTCCAACGAGGACGTGTTCGTCTCGCGCTCTCCGATCGATGCGCTGTTCACCGACGGGGCGAAGGACACCACGCCGCTGCGTCGGATGCTCGAGCGGATGATCGACGACTCGATGCTCGCCGCCGTGGCCGCCAAGCATCGACGCGGAGGCCGCCTCTTCGTCGGAACCACCAACATCGACGGCGGCACCTTCGTCATGTGGGACCTCGGCGCGATCGCCGCGAGCGGCCGTCCGGATGCCCGACAGCGCTACATCGACGTGCTGATGGCCTCCTCGGCGGTGCCTGCGCTGTTCCCTCCGGTCTACTTCGACGTCGAGATCGACGGCAAGGTGCAGCGCCAGATGCACGTCGACGGCGGCGCCGCGTCGCAGATGTTCTTCCGGGGGCTGATGCTCGACCTCGTCGATGCGATCGACGCGGCGGGCTCGGAGCGGCCGCGACCCCACATGCGTCTGTTCCTGCTGAGAAACGGCCGCGCCGACGGGTCGGCCCGCAGCGGGCTCGTCCAGCCCAACACGCTCGACATCGCGTCGGCGAGCATCGAGCAGCTGTTCCGGCTCAGCACCTCGTCCAGCCTCTTCCGGATCTACACGCTGGCGAAGCGGTACGGCATCGAATTCAACATGCGGAGCATCTCCGGAGAGCTGACCCCGACCTTCTCGAACGCCGACTTCAATCGCGAGGGCATGTCCGCCCTCTTCGAGGCGGGTCGCCAGCTCGGTCGCGGATCGACTCCCTGGTCCTCGTTGCCGCCGGGCATCGGTCCGGACGAACTCGATCCGAGCGACGTGCACGACGCGGCGGAACGCTGACTCGTCGGCGACCGAACGCCCGGGTCGAATCTGCCGCCGTTGCCACGCATCGCGCCCGATCAGCGGCGCGACGCGCGGCCGCGGGACGCGGAGCGCGACTCTCGACTTCGAATCGCACAGCCCATCAGCTTGTAGAGCACCCGCGCGCCGACGCTGCCGTCCC
>JBMSXH010000355.1:0-3254 GCA_049425445.1 Phycisphaerales bacterium
CCGAACCACCACACGCCGCAGACCCTTCGGGGATCTGTCCGAGAATGCGGCCGGCCCTGACCGCCTCGACCCCCTCGACCGCCCCGGCTGTCGCCAGTCCCGAGTCGTTGGGCGGCCGGAACCGCATCACCGCGCTCACCGGGCAGCCTCGACCGACCGCGGCTCGCCAAACCCCCTACCCTTCTCGCCCATGCCACGCCCCCTCCCCTCGAGTCGGCGCTTCCGCGCCTATCTCGAGGCCGCTCGACAACGCCAGAAGGCCTCTCGACATGAGCGAACCGCGCTCTCGCGCGAAGGCTCCGAGAAGAGCCTGAAGCGGACCCGCGGCTTCGGCACGCTGCTTCGAACCTTCCTCGGCATGCTCGGCCGCCATCGCGGCGCGATCTTCTTCTCGCTCGGCACGCTGACCCTTTCCACGATCCTCGGGCTGGTTCCGCCCGCCGCCACCAAGTTCGCGATCGACTACGCCTTCAGCGGGACCGGGCTGCCGGAGGCGTGGCGCGATCGCCTGCCGTCGTCGTGGGATCTCGCCGATCCGAAACGGCTGCTGCTCTTCCTCTGCCTCGGCGTCGTCGCGATCAGCCTCGTGCGGCTCGTGATCGGCGTGGCGGGGCGATGGCAGGCGACCCGCGCGTCGCGCCGGCTCGCCGTCGACATGCGTCGCCTCGCCTTCGACCATGCGGTGAGGCTGCCGCTCGGACGCGTGCAGGAACTCAAGTCGGGCGGCGTCGCGAGCATCCTGCGCGAGGACGCCGGCAGCATCGCCGACCTCGTCTTCAGCATGCTCTACAACCCGTGGCGGGCGATCATCCAGCTCCTCGGTTCGCTCGCGATCCTCGCCGCGACCGACTGGCGGCTGCTCCTCGGATCGCTCGCGCTGCTGCCGACGGTGTGGTTCACCCACCGCACCTGGATCGGCCGCATCCGGCCGATGTACCGCGACATCCGCAACCAGCGGCAGGCGATCGACGCGCAGGCGACCGAGACCTTCGCGGGCATGCGGGTGGTTCGAGGCTTCGCGCGGCAACGCAGCGAGGCGAACCGCTTCGTCCGCGGCGGCCATCTCATGGCGCGGCAGGAGCTCCGCGTGTGGTGGTGGGCCCGCGGCGTCGAGATCGCGTGGGAGCTGATCATTCCCGCGGCGAGCGCGGCGCTTCTCTTCTACGGCGGCCTGCAGGTGCTCGACGGCACGATCACCACCGGCGACCTCGTGATGTTCCTCACCTACCTCGTCATGCTGCTCGGGCCGATCGAGACCCTCGCGAGCAGCGCGACGGGCTTCCAGACCCAGCTCGCCGCACTCGACCGCGTGCTCGATCTCGTCGACGAGCCGGAAGAACTGCCCGATCGCCCCGGCGCCCGCGCCATCGAGCCCGCGCAGGTCGAAGGACGAATCGAGTTCCGCGACGTCTCGTTCCGGTATCCGAAGAACGACGAACTCGTCCTCGATGGGATCTCCTTCGCGGCCGAGCCCGGCATGATGGTCGCCCTCGTGGGCGCCTCGGGCGCCGGCAAGACCACCCTCTCGAACCTGGTCGCGCGCTTCTTCGATCCGACCTCGGGTGCGATCCTGCTCGACGGCGTCGATCTCCGCGATCTTCGGCTCGCGCACTACCGCAGGCTGCTCGGCATCGTCGAGCAGGACGTCTTCCTCTTCGACGGCACGCTTGCGGAGAACATCGCCTACGGCAGCCGCGGGGCGACGATCGAGGCGATCCGCCGCGCCGCCGAGATCGCCAACGCCGCCGAGTTCATCGAGGCGATGCCCGAGCGCTACGAGACGCTCATCGGCGAACGCGGCGTGCGGCTCTCCGGCGGGCAGCGGCAACGGATCGCGATCGCCCGCGCCGTGCTCGCCGACCCGCGGATCCTGATCCTCGACGAGGCGACGAGCGCCCTCGACACCGAGAGCGAGCGGCTGATCCAGCAGGGGCTCGAGCGGCTGCTTCGCGACCGCACGAGCTTCGTGATCGCCCACCGGCTCAGCACGATCGCCCACGCCGATCTCATCGTGGTGCTGCGCCACGGCCGCATCGCCGAGACCGGCACCCACGAGTCGCTGATGGCCTCGAGCGGCCTCTATCGCGAGATGGTCCTGCGCCAGACCGCGGCGCCGGAGCGGGCGAAGCCGATCCGCACGTCGAAGTGACGCGCTCCCGCTCAGGCCGCGAACATCTCCTGCAGCACGGCGAGGGAACTCTTCAGCGTCGCGGACGAGACGCGGCCGAGTCGCTTCACGAGGCGATCGCGGTCGACGGTGCGAACCTGATCGAGCACGACATGGGCGGAGCGCCCCGCGAAGCGGCACGCCACGCGAAACGGGTAGGCGTGCCCGCCGGTCGTCATCGGGGCGACGATGAAGGTGCCGAGATGCTCGTTGAGTTCGTCCGGCGACACCACCAGGCACGGACGCGTCTTGCGGATCTCTCGACCTCGTGACGGCGCGAGCGCGACGAGATGCACCTCGCCGCGGCGAACCGGGCCCGGGCTCACCATCGCCAGCCCTCCCGATCGAACCGAGTCTCCTGCGGCTCGTCGACGAGGCGTGGCTCGCCGGCCGCAGCCGCGGCTCACGCCGCCTCGGCCCATCCCGATCGCGTTGACCGAACCGAGGTGATCACGATCGCCCCCTGCTCCACCCGCAGCTCGACCTCGTCGCCATCCCGATCCAGGCCCGCTTCCTCGATCAGCGGCTTGGGAAGGCGCACGCCCCGCGAGTTTCCGATCTTGACGAGCTTCGCGCGCATGCCGGCGGCCTCCAAGGTGTAGACACTTTGTAGGCACGGCGGTGGCGGCGGATCAAGAGGGTGGGATCGATTCATGCCCGAGATCGTGCCGCCCACTTCAGCGGAGCCCGACCTTGGCGGCCGAAATGCCGAGCAGTCCTCGCGGCGACGGCTCTGGGCCGACACTCATCGGGTCACACCGCCCGGATGAGTGCCCACCCGCGCCTTCAGGCATCCGAATGTGCAACGCTCGGACCCATCCTCGTGGCCTCGAGCGAACACGCCCTCAGCCGAACGCCCGCGTCACCTCGATCACCCGCCCCTCCGCGATCGCGTAGACCCGTTCGCCGGGAGCCGGCTGCACGCGCACGCCGCTGGCGAAGGCGGTGAACGCAGGCAGCACCAGCGTCGAGGCCGAGGCCGAAATCGACCTGTGAAAACACGGCAGGAGCAGGCGTCGCGTACCGCGTGCGAGCGACGCCATCGGATGCAGATGGCCCGCGACGCAGGCCCGATCGCGTGGCGATG
>JBMSXH010000356.1:0-3252 GCA_049425445.1 Phycisphaerales bacterium
TCGACTTCCACACCCACGAGCGACCACGTGCCGCTCGAGACGTAGACGTCGCCGGCCTCCTCGATCGGCGCCGCCGCGACGGCGCTCGCGGTGTCGTGGCTCGCAGTCGCCAGCACCGGTGTCGAGCGATCGAGGCCCGTCGCCTCCGCGATCGATGGACGAAGCGTTCCGAGCCGCGTACCGGCCGGCACGACCTCCGGAAGCACGCCGCGCCGCACGCCCGCGGCCTCGGCGAACGACTCGACCCATGCGCCGCGGCCGTGATCGGCCTCGGTGTCGTAGCACTGCGTGGTGCCGGCGTTGGTCCGCTCGCAGACGAGGCTTCCGCAGAGCCGATGCGCCAGCAGATCCGGCACCATCAGCATCCGCGTTGCGCGATCGAGCGGCCGCGACGGATCCGCAGCGTCGGCGGCGAGCTGGTAGAGCGTGTTGAAGGGCTGGAAGGCGACGCCGGTCTGCGCGTAGATCGCGTCGTCTCCGAGCGCCGCGCGGAGCCTCGCCATCGGCGCCTGCGTGCGCGGATCTCGATACGCCGACACCGGCGCCACGAGTTCGCCGTGCTCGTCGACGAGCCCGTAGTCGACCGCCCACGAGTCGATGCCGATCGACGCGATCGGATCGCCTTCCCGCGCCGCAGCGCGAAGCCCTTCCAGAACGCCGTCCCAGATCGACTCGATCGGCCACGTCCATCCGACGGCCTGTCCGCGCCTCGACTCGACGGGGCCGTTCGCGAATCGATGCAGTTCGCGGACAACGCTCACGCGGTCGGACTCGACCACCACCTCGATCACCCGTCCCGACGACGCGCCAAGATCGATCGCGACATGCCGGCTCGCCGATCGGCCCTGCGACGAGGCGCTCACGCGTACGAGCCTCCGCCGGAAGACTTGCGCGGCCGTCTCGCGGCGGCCGCCCGCTCGATGTAGCCGCTCGCCCGGCAGGCTTCGAGCGGATCGCCCGATCGGCCCTGTTCGGCTCGCCAGGCCGCAAGCATGCTGCGCACGTCGGTCGCAAAGGCGTCCTTGAGGCACTCCTCGGCGCCGACGATGTCGCCTCGCGCCTGCGCCGCATCGAGCGAATCGAGATCGACGAGCGCGGCCTTCAGGAAGAGCTCCTGCACCGTGCACACCGTCTGCACCATCGCCTCGACCTTCGGCTTCACGTTGTGGGACTGGTCGATCATGAAGGCGATCGGCGGCGCGGCATCTCCCGCCTTCGCCGCATCGCGCTCGAAGCGCACGATCTCGAGAAAGATGCGGAACGCCCGATACGGATCGATCGAGCCCGTGGTGAGGTCGTCGTCGGCGTAGTGGCGGTCGTTGAAGTGGAAGCCGCCAAGCATGCCCTCGTCGAGCAGGAACGCGACGATCTGCTCGACGTTCTGCCCCGGCAGATGATGGCCGGTGTCGACGAGCACCTTCGCCCGCGGACCGGCCTTCTGCGCATGCAGGCACGCCATGCCCCAGTCGGCGAGATCGGTGAAGTAGAAGGCCGGCTCGAAGGGCTTGTACTCGAGAAGCATCGACATCGATTCGGGCATCGCGTCGTGCACCTCGCGAAGCCCTTCCTCGAAGCGACGCTTGCGTCTTCGCACGCAGCCCTGCCCGGGATAGTTGACCCCGTCGGCGAACCAGAGCGAGAGGCAGTCCGAGCCGACCTCCCGCGCGATCGCGATCGACTCGAGCAGATGGTCGATCGCGCGGCGCCGCACCGCCGGGTCCTCGCTCGCGAGCGAACCGCCGCGGTAGCACTGGTCCTGGAAGACGTTGGGGTTGATCGCCCCGATCCGAAGCCCCCGCTCGCGGGCCATCGCGGCGAGGCTTCGGGCGCCGTCCGCGACCCGATCGGTTCCGCAGCCGGGCACGTCCCACAGGACATGGATCGCGACCGCCGGGCAGCATCCGGTCAGGCGATGGACCTCGGCCGCGTCGTCGAGCTTGTCCTCGGTCGAGAGCGCCGCGGCGTCCTGCAGGAACTTCCCGAAGCGGGTGCCGGTGTCGGCGAAGCCCCATGAGGGCAGTTCGACCTCGAGGCTCGCGAGCCGCGCGAGGGCGCGCTCTCGACGCGCCGGGTGCACCTCGAACCGCGGAGTGTTTCCGGAAACATCAGCCATCGACGGAGACTACCGCCGCGGGACGCCGGATTGAAGCGACGCCCACGCAACGAGGCTGAATCGGCTCGGATCTGATTCGAATCAGCCGCGCCGACGACGGGATGAAAGACCGGCCATCGCGAGCAGCGCGATCGCGCCGGGCGCCGGAATCGCCGTGAAGGAGAGGTTGTCGATGTAGGTGGTGCCGGAGAACGCGCCCGTCATGTCGCGGAAGACGAGGCCGAACGAGGTGATCGGCGCGTCGAAGGACCCGATTGGAAGCTCGCTGAACTGGAAGCCGTTGACCGCGGCGGCCTGGGCGCTCGTGCCATCGCCGTAGAACTGGATCTCCCACTCGACGTGGATCCACTCGCCGTAGGTGTAGGCGATGTTCGCCTGGGCGAAGGGAGACCCGAAGGAGAGGTTGCTGACCGAGGGTCCGTTCCCATAGTTTTCGTCGCCGATCCCGATGACCGCCTGCCGATTTCCATTGGCGTCGTAGGCGACGACTTCGAAGTACGAATCGATCGCGGTCGCGTCGCGGCGGATGTCGAACTCGATGCACCACTGGGTCGCGGTGAAGGAGAGGTTCGGGTTGAAGACGATGCCCGCCTCGACGCTGCCGTAGTTGGGCGTGCCCGGCCCGATCAGCGAGGGATCGAACATGAGCGAGTTCGGTGCCGAGACCGAGGTCGCATCGGTCACCGCGACGCCGGCGGGCAGGGTCCCCGAAAGCGGCGTCCAGAAGGGGCTCGAATAGGGCCCCAGCGGCAGCGCGTCGAAGTTCTCCGACCACGTGAACCCGGCGATGGACGGCGTCGCCGCCGCGAGCGTCAGCAGCACGGCCATCCCTCGATGCACGGACATGAGTCGCCTCTCCCTCTTTGGCGGTCCGAAGATCGGACCAGTTCAAACTCTCGCCCAACTCGGCCCCGACCGCGGCGGCACATCCGCACAGCCGGCGGGGACGCCGGAGTGTGACACAGGAACGGTCGCAGGCAAGGGGAAGTCCTCGCCAAGCCCGTCGGGCAACCCGCTTGACCAGCAAGGACGGGCAAACATACTATGCCACACATACCACTCTGCGAATGACGTTGGCTCCCGTCCGTCTCCTTTCTCCTCTCTCCTCTTCTTCCCCCCGTTTCCTCCTTTCCTTCCTC
>JBMSXH010000357.1:0-3252 GCA_049425445.1 Phycisphaerales bacterium
GTCGCGTACGAGGGAACCGACTTCCACGGCTGGCAGGCGCAGCACCCGCCCGACGCGGAGCCTCTCCGCACGGTGCAAGGGGTGCTCGCCGAGACGCTCGTTCACGTGCTTCGCCAACCGATCGTGGTGACCGGCGCGAGCCGCACCGACGCGGGGGTGCATGCCCTTGGGCAGGTCGCGGCGTTCGATGCTGCGTTCTCGATGCCCATCGAGCGTCTTCCGCAGGCGATCACCTCGCGGCTTCCCGAGGACGTGCAGGTGCGCGACGCCTCGATCGCCCCGGACGACTTCGATCCGATCGCCGGCGCGGAGAGCAAGTCCTACCGCTACCGCCTCGCGAGCGCGATCCCGCCGGACCGCTGGCCGCCGCTGCTCGACCGCCGCACCATCGCGTGGACCCGATCCTCGCTCGAACTCGCCCGCATGCAGGACGCCGCGCAACGACTCGTCGGCGAGCACGACTTCGCGGGCTTCGCGCAGATCGACCACGGCCGCAGGACCACGGTGCGCACCATCCACGCCTGCGAGGTGCGCGAGCCTTCGCCAGGCTCCTTCGAGATCGACGTCGCGGGAAGCGGCTTTCTCTACAACATGGTGCGGATCATCGCGGGCACGCTGCACGAAGTGGGGCGAGGCCGCTGCGAGCCCGATCGGGTCGAGGAGATCCTGCGAAGCGGCGATCGGCGGCTTGCCGGACCCACCATGCCGCCGCACGGACTCTGCCTGATGTGGATCCGCTACCCCGGCGATCCTCCGCCACGAGCAACGGCATGAGGCCGCGTCGCCGCTGCGCGTTCCGCTCCACGCTTCTGGCGATCGTCGCGGCGCTCGCGGCCCATCCCGCCGCCGCCGCCATCCCCGCATCGATCCAGGACACCCTCGACCTCGAAGCCGACCCGCGACTCGGTCCACAGATCGTGCTTCGCGACACGATCGCCGCGCTCGAACGGGAGGCGGCCGATCTGGGCGCCGAGGATCCGGCGATCGCGGCCCGCCGCCGCCTGCGACTGGTCGGCGTCGCGCTGCTTTCCGCGCCGGGACACGCCCCCATCGCGCACCTCGCCGGCCTGCGCCTCGCGGAGTCGCGGCGCGAACTCGATCGGGCGATCGCGCGGATCCATCGATCCGACGTCGCGGCCTCCGATCGACGAGGTGTCGACTACGCCCGCCTGCTGCTCGCGCGGTTCGCCGAGGTCGATCTCGGCCGAATCGCCGAGGCGTCGGCTTCGCCGACAGCGGATCTCGATGCCGCGCTCGCCGACGCGCTCGCGCCGCTCCTCGGGGCGCTGCTGGCCGAATCGGGCGGCGATGCTGCGAACCACTGGCCGACGATCGCGGGCGTGCCGATCGCGAAGGTCGCGCCGACGGGGTCGAACGACTCGTCGCTCGACGCCATCGAAGATCCCTCGCCCGAGTCGAGACGACCGTCGGCCATGCACGCCCTCGACGCCCGAGCCGACGCCCTGGCGACGATCGAGATCCATCGCGAACTTCGGGCCCTTCGCGCGACCCTTCGACAGTCGCATCAGCGGGCCTCGGCGCGGTGGCGTCGGTCGATCGAGGAGTCTGCCGGAGCGGAGCGGGATCTTGCGATCTCCGCCGCGATCGCCGCGGCCGCTTCGCACGCCGCGGATCTCGAGCGGCTCGTCCTGCTCTCCCGGCTGCTCGACTCGGTCGCCGCCATCGATCGCCGCGCGATGCAGCCGGCCGCCCTGCGGGCCCGCGCGATCGCGGCGCCGCTGTCCCAGCCGCTGCAGCGTCCGCAAGCCGCCCGCGACATCGATCGCCTGCTCGCGCAGCAGCCGCTGCAGCCCGTCCCCTTCGAGGCGATGCTCGGCGATACGACGCAGCCACTTCCCGAGCCGATCTCGACGGCGCGATCGTCGATCGCCACGCGTCTCGGTGCGCAACGACGGCGCTGGATCGCTGCGTGGACGCAAGGGAAGGATCAGGATGCCGAAGCGATCGAGCAGTCGGTCCGGCTTCTCCGCGAGATGCTCGGCATCGCCGACTCGGGCGTGGCGTCCGCGTCGGAGGGCTCCGCCGGATCGCGGCTCGCGCGCTGGGCCGCGGTGCTCGTCGTGCCGGAAGCGGTCGATGGCGCGATCGCCTCGCTCGCGCCCCGCGTGGCGCTCGCCCTCGACGCGTGGCTCCGGGGCGATCTTCCCGCGACGGCGCGACATCTCGAGGGTTGGCGCCGGGCGCAGCCGTTCGCGGCGCTCGCGGTCGCGATCGACGACGCCATCGGCCCGCAGCTCGCGGAACTCCGCGGCGGCGCGATCGGCGTGATCGAATGCCTCGCGATTCCCCCGGACTCGACCGCGTTCATGATCGATCGGCGCCGCGACCTCGCGGAACTCTCCCTGCTCGCGGCGGAACTTCGCCGAGCATCGACCTTGGGCGACTCGGATCGGTCCGATCGCCTGCGAAGCGAACTCGAGCGCCGCGTCGAGGCGCTTCTGCGATGAACACGCTCGCCCTTCCTACGATCGCGGCTTCCCAACCCCGCCCGGAGCCCTGCCCGTGAACATCCTCGTCGTCGGCCCGCATCCGGATGATCAGGAACTCGGCATGGGCGGCACGATCGCGCGGCTCGTCGCCGACGGCCATCGCGTGCATCTGCTCGACATGACCAACGGCGAGCCCACGCCGCACGGGACGCCCGAGATCAGAGCCCGCGAGGCGATGAAGGCCGCGGAGATCCTCGGCGTCACCCGCGAGTGCCTGCATCTTCCCAACCGCGAGGTGGTGCACACGGTCGCGGCGCGGCACGGCGTCGCGGGCGTCATCCGCCGCCACGCGATCGAGGTGATCTTCACGCCCTATCCGATCGATGCGCACCCAGACCACGTCGCGACGACGCGCATCGTCGAGGACGCCCGCTTCGACGCCAAGCTCACCAAGACCGACCTGCCCGGCGAGCCCATCTACCCCAAGTGGCTCTTCCACTACTGGTGCACGCACCTGCGGATCGTGCCGGATCCATCGTTCCTGATCGACACCACCGGCTTCGCCGAGCGCAAGCTCGAAGCGATCCTCGCCTACGAGAGCCAGTTCGTGGTGCCCGAGCGCAATCGCCGCATCCCCGACTGGATCAACGCCGCGGGCGTCTTCTTCGGAAGCCGCATCGGCACCGCGTCGGCGGAGCCGTTCTTCAGCCGCGAGCCGCTGGGACTGACGGGGCTGTCGGGGCTGACTTGAGCGACGCGATACCGCCGCCTTGGAGCCCGATCACTCAGGTCGCGCGGGGCG
>JBMSXH010000358.1:0-3252 GCA_049425445.1 Phycisphaerales bacterium
CGATGAACTCCGCTCGATCGACGACGTGCCGCCAGGCCGACCGCAGATCGGACACCGAGTCCGCGAGGTTCGGAACCTCGCCGAGACGTCGCTACTGCACGATCACCGGCTGGTAGCCGAACTCGACGATCATCCGAGCCACCGGCTCCATCTCGTCGGGTCGTCCGCCGGTCCATCCGCCGCCGTGCACCAGCAGTGCCAACGGCCGGGACCCGACGCCGCCGGTCGGAGCGGGCCACGCGATCGCCAGTCGCTGCCCGTCCCAGGTCTCGAAAGCTTCCCAGAGATACCCTCTCGGAATCCACGTCGGCGCCGAGTCGCCGCATCGGGCGAGCAGGCTCGCGATCCCGACGAGCACCGCGGCGATCGATCGAATTCTCACGGCGATCCCGTCAAGCGACGCTCCACGAAGCTGATCACCACGGCATCGGGAGACTCTCGCTCGATGATGCTCGCCAACTCGACACCGGTCATCGACTCGGGAGTCCCTCGCTCGTAGGCGGCGCCGGGAAACCGCGACGTCAGCGGATCCCGGAGAATCATGCCGAACGAGTCGTGGATGAGCAGCACTCGGGGTGTCTGAGACGACCGTGGCGACGACGGGGGAGCCGGAGCCGCCTGCAAGTCCTCGATGCCTCCGATCGCCGCCAGCCGCGAGGGGATCTCGATTCGTTCAGTGAAGCGCTTCGCGACCCCAAGCATTCGTGCGAGATCGCCGCCGTCGGCCGTCTCCTCGCGAATCGACATGTTCGAAGATCCCGAAGCCAAGACACCGACGCTCGCGAGTCGATCGCCGATCGCCTCCGCCGCGCAATCCGCACCTCGGTAGTTCCAATGCGTATCGGTCCTGAAGTAGCTCGACTCGGGCCCGCAAGCCTCGATCGTCTCGTGCAAGTCGAGCCACGCAGCCTGCAGTTCGGCGGGCCACGACTCCCGAGCTCGCAGCAGTTCGCGGTAGCGTGTCGACTCGAACGGCGCAACCTCGTCGACCGGCATTCGAGCACGAAGCATCGAAGACTTGTTCGGGGCGATCGCGATCACGAGCGGAACACCACTCGCACGCGAGACTGCGCACCACTCCTCGAGCCGCTCCAACCATCGATCCATGTCGTCATCGGTCCACGGGAGCAGGCCGCGAGCGTCTTCCCCCTCCCCTTCGGCTCTGAGGAACAACCATTGGTCGGCGCCGATGGCGACCTTGGAGGTCGTGCTCTGGCCGAGGAGATCCCACGAGATCCAGAACCAGCCCGCCGAGAGGCCGGTGAACGCCCCGAAACGGATGTTCAGTCGATCCCTGTAGAACCAGAGGAACCGCGCCGGCGCCTGGAAACGAGTGCCGGCGAACTGCAAGGCCTCCCCTCCGACCGATCGAACGCCAAGAGCGGTCGACGCGACGAATCCGGCGGCCAGCGCGATCGCCATGACTCCCGCCACCGGCATCTCGAGAAGCGTCGAACGGATCGCCGCGGACAGCTTGGTCACCTGGGGTCCTCCCGATCAGAACTGGAAGTAGATGAAGGGGTTGTAGGCGCCGGATGCGATCGACATCACGGAGAGGATCATCAGAATCAGGCAGGCGACCACCGCTCCCACCTTCACGGCGGCCAGAGGCCATCCGGATCGACGCCGGGACCATGCGGCGCTCCACGGCACCACCGGCATCGACCCGACGATTCCGCAAGCGGCTGCGATCGCGGCCATCGGCTCGACGAACTCCAGCGGCGATCGCTCGACCGTCGGCTGATGAAGCCCCAGCATGGATGCGAGACAGGTCCCCAGAAGCGAAAAGTCGTCGCTTGACTCGTTCGGACCCGTCGCGACGCGGAAGATCGTCCAGCCGATCACGACGACCAGCATGGCGTACAGGTGCCGGACGAGACGCGGCGTTCTTTCGAGCAGATCGCCCAATCCAAGTCGTTCGATGATCAGGAACAGTCCCTGGTAGCCGCCCCAGGCCACGAAGAGCCAACTGGCTCCGTGCCACAGCCCGCACAGCAGAAACACGATCGCAAGATTGAAGTAGGTGCGGATCGGGCCTCGGCGATTGCCCCCAAGAGGGATGTACAGGTAGTCCCGAAACCACGTGGACAGCGAGATGTGCCATCTTCTCCAGAACTCGGTGATCGAGCGGCTGACGTAGGGATAGTTGAAGTTCTCCTCGAAGCGAAATCCGAAGATGCGCCCGAGCCCGATCGCCATGTCGCTGTATCCGGAGAAGTCGAAGTAGATCTGAAGGGTGTAGAGCAGGCTCGCGGTCCACACCAGCGAGGTCGAGAGTTGCTCCGGCGGCAGCCCGAAGATCTGATCGACGGATACGGCGACCGAGTTGGCGACGAGCACCTTCTTCGCCAGTCCCACGATGAAGCGGCGGGCCCCCGCCTCGACGTCCTCCGGCGCGACTCGCCGATGCCGAATCTGCTCCGAGATGGTCGAGAACCGAACGATCGGCCCGGCCACCAGTTGGGGAAACAGGGCGATGTAGAGGGCGAGGTCGAAGGGATTCCGCGCCGATCTGGCATCGCCTCGCTTCACGTCGATGAGATAGGACATCGCCTGGAACGTGAAGAACGAGATCCCCACCGGCAGCGCCACCGCTGGAATGGCCAACCCCTGCCATCCGAACCGTTCGATCACGGCGTCGAGATTGGAGGTGAGGAACCCCGAGTACTTGAACCAGGCCAGGATGGCGAGATTCGCCACGATCCCAGCGACCACGACCGCAGCCCTAGCCCCGGCCGACCGGCTTGTCGCCAGCACGAACCCCGCTGCCGCGTTCACCCCGATGCTCGAAAGCAGCACCAGCACGTCGCTCTGCTGCCCGATGGCGTAGAAGGCCAGGCTCGCGATCAGCAGAACGGAGTTTCGCCAGCGGGCCGGCAGGGCCCAGTAGGCGAGCAGGGTGCACGGCAGGAAGACGAAGAGGAAGAACGGCTCGGTGAAGACCACCCCAGAGGCTCCTGCCCTCGGAAACCGTGAACGATCGGCTTGCGCCACGCCACGAGTTGACCGCAACATCAGAAACCGGCCGAACGTCACCTCGCCGTCGCTATCGCCAGTCGAGACCCTCCGGGATCGAGTTGAGGTTCTCGCACCCCCGCTCGGTCACGATGACCAGATCCTCGACCCGCACGCCGCCGATCGTCCGGCCGTAGAGCCCGGGCTCGATGGTGAGGGCATCGCCCGCCACGAGTTCCGGTCCCTTGAAGTCGAGCAGCGGCGGTTCGTGCACCTCGAGTCCGATGCCATGTCCGG
>JBMSXH010000359.1:0-3250 GCA_049425445.1 Phycisphaerales bacterium
GATCGAGATCGCCGACGCACTCGCAGGCATCGATGATCCCATCGCCATCGGTGTCGGTTGCGATCCCCTGCTGGAGCTCCCAGGCGTCCGTGAGGCCGTTGCCGTCACAGTCGACGCAAAGGCCATCGACGACCAGTGGCCCAGCCGCGGTGTATTGCCCGCTGAAGGGCGAGACTCCGCTTCCGCAGACCACGACGCCATCCAGGACCAGGTTCGAGTAGCCGGGCCGAATCCAGGCGGCATCGCCACTCGACGAGGCGAGGTTCGCTTCGAGCAGAACCCCTTCGAGCCGCATCGGTTCGCTCCCGGCGAACCAGCCCACTCCGCCGCCCGCAAACCCCGCGTTGTTCGCCACCATTTCACTGTCGACCACGAGAGGCGTCCCTCCGACGGCGTAGAGCCCTCCACCACGGGTCGCGGCGGAGTTCGACTCGATGAGAACGCCATCGATCACCGCAGCGGTCTGGTAGAGATGGATCCCGCCACCGTGCACCAGCGCCTGGTTGGACGAGATCGCGCTGCCGCGGATCTCGAGGCTCCCGAGATACGCATAGATGCCGCCTCCAAACTCCGCCGCATTCCCCGTGATGCGGCAGTCCTCGAGCAGCACGCTTGCTCGATCGAGGAAGAGGCCGCCTCCACCCTCGACCGCCGTGAGCGCTTCCACCACCGTGCCACCATTCCCGCCGGAGATCGTGAATCCGCGAATGGTTGCGATGCCGTCTCCAGAGGGCTGTCGCACCGTCACCACCGAGCCGACCACACCACCACCGTCGATCGTGGTCTGCGTCGGCCCGGCGATCGAGGCGATCGTGATCGCCTTGGACCCGAGATCGATCGCCTCCGCGTAGGTGCCGGGCCCGACCTCGATCATCCAGCCGTCGGCCGCCGCGACGATCGCGGCACCGATCGTCGAGAAACCGCTCGGCACCGAGAGCGTCACCGACTCCTCGCAAGCGTCGAGGATGCCGTTGCCGTTGTAGTCGCTCGCCGTGCCGTCCTCGATCTCGCACGAGTCCGGGATCCCGTTGGCGTTGCAGTCCTGCTCGTCGCCCGCTGCGATCTCGCACGCGTCGAGCACGAGGTTGGCGTTGCAGTCGACCTCGCCGGAGTCGAGCTGGAGGTCGTCGTCGACCGTGTCGCCATCGCAGTCGCGGGTGCGGCGCAGCAACGACGCCCGACTCGCTCCCGGCGCGCCCACGAGCAGGATGCCTCCTCGAAGACCTACCGCCCATCCATAGTTGCCGGTCGCGATGGGATCGGGCGTGGAGATCGACTCTTCGAGCCCCCACCCCGATTCATCGAGTCCGAATCGGAAGGTGGCTCCGCCGCTCACGCCACCGACGGACACGCCCCTGCCGCCGATCGCCAACGAGGCACCCGTGGCTGCTGCCGACGCCCCGAACCAGGATCCGCTCGAGCCAGGCGGCGCCAGCAGTCGATCGGTCTGGATCCACTCGACACCCGATCGCGCGAAGACGTAGGCCGCGCCATCGGCGACCCCGGAAACGGCCTCCTTCGAAGCCGTCACGACCACGCGATCGGGCGTCAGCGCGACCCGATCGCCGAACCAGGCACCGAGCACCGGCGGGCTCGATTGGAGCTTCTGAACCCACGACCAGACGCCGGAGGAATCGAGTTCGAACAGGTAGGCGGCGCCCGCCTCGAACTCGGCACCCTCGCCGTCACGGTAGGCCCCGACCAACAGCACGCCGTCGACCATGTCGGTGTCGACGCCGAACTTCTGATTCACCATCGTGTCGACAGCCACGAGCTTCTGCCGGAACACGTAGAGGCCGGTCGTCTCGTCGAGTTCGTAGAGATAGACCGCGCCGGCGTTCGCTCCGCCATCGTCATCGTTGTACGAGCCGACCGCCAGCCACGCGCCCCACGCGGAGAGGCCGAATCCGTAGGCCTGCCCCGGGGTTGGATCGGGCGGAGCCAGACGCTGCACATGCGACAACGCCGCGTCGGGAGCGCTTCGCGTGAAGACATGCACCGCCCCCGAGGCCGTGCCGCTTCCATCGCTCGCGGCACCTTCCGAAAGCGCGGCCACGAAGACCCGATCTCCGACGATCGTCGCATCGATGCCGAACTGACCGTTGGTCACGGGGGTCGACGAACGCAACCGCTGCGTCGAGACCCACTGGTCGTCGGAGATCGCCTGATAGACCCAGGCTTCGCCGACGCCGACGCCACCCCCATCGGTCCCTGCGGACGGCGCGCCGATCACCGCGACCGAACCGTCGGTCGCCACCGCGCGCCCGAACAGGGTGCCTTCGCCATCCGTGGGATCGCCGAAGGTCGATCCGACCGCAATCTCGCACTCGTCGGGGATTCCGTTGGCGTTCGAGTCGAAGGAGCCGCCCCACTCGAGGTCATCGGAGTCAGGGATGCAGTTGCCGTTGCAGTCGGACGCTTCGTTGATGGAGAGGGTTGCCCACACCTGCGACTGCGGGCCGATGCCGTTGTCAGGGCCATAGGCCGAGAACGTGAAGGAGTACCGATACCGCCCTGGCCCCAACCACCGAGGTTCGAGTCCGTAACCCGAGTCGCAACCGCTGCCGGAGATCTTTGTCAGGCTGTCGCTGAAGGACCCGCGACCATTCTGCTCCCAGTTCAGCCATACTTCTGCGAGCGGGGAACTGACGGTGAACTCGATCGTTCCAGAGATCGTGTAGGAGTAGCCGACGCAGATCTCGCACCAGCCGCCATTGGCGTAGCAGCCCTCGTCTCCGGCGGAGAACTGAACACTGCTCGTGGGACAGGGATTGGGCCAGTTCCGACATCCGGAGATCGCCGGACTCGTCCACGCAGCGCTGGCGCCGTAGCAGACGTAGGCGCCGCTCGGGCAGTACAGCCAATCCACTCCTTCTCCGCATGCCTCCGCATTGACCGAGCCATTTAGTCCGACGTTTGAGTCGCTTGCGGTCTGACCGCTCAAGTTTCCGCCTGCGGAAATCGTCACTTCGAACTGGATCGAGTCGATCGCATTGGCATCAACCCGGCAACCGATGCAAGCTGCAATCACAAGACCGACCACGGCCATGGTGAAACGTTGCACCCGTCGAGGACTTGGGTTGGTGCCGCGATAGCGCGGTTCGTTGATGCTGGGCTTGACCTTGCCGCCAAGGGGAGAGATCTCGCTATTGCGTGATGCCGATCCCGTAGGTCCGTTTGGCTGGATCCGCATGCGGCCCCTTCACTGTTGTCTGCGAGTCGCTTCAAGTGCCACTGCACGTCGGCGCTG
>JBMSXH010000360.1:0-3247 GCA_049425445.1 Phycisphaerales bacterium
GGCCGGATTCGAACCGAC
This sequence comes from Phycisphaerales bacterium, assembly GCA_049425445.1. Taxonomy (GTDB): domain Bacteria; phylum Planctomycetota; class Phycisphaerae; order Phycisphaerales; family SM1A02; genus VGXO01. The sequence continues at coordinate 19 of JBMSXH010000360.1, forward strand.
GACTTCCTGCTCCCAAAGCAGGCGCTCTACCAAGCTGAGCTACACCCCGCCGGGCGGAGTCTAGCGGTCGAACGGGCCTCATCGATCGACGCCGTGAATTCGCCGAGCGTCGGGCGGTCGTCCATCGCGGTCGTCGGAGCGGCTGCGGGCCCCGATGGTCCGACGCGATCGACTTTCGAACCCGCTTTCGAGGTTCTCCGTGGTCGAGGGTTGTGCGATCGCGGCGATGCCTGCGAAGATCCTGTGCGGCTTCGGCCGCCGTGTGGGGAGAAGCGACCGCCGATTCCCGCGTCCCGGACCTCGGTTCGGGCCGCGCTTCCTCGACCGACGCCGCGCCGCGTGGGGCGGACGGATGTCGGAACTCGCTGGCGGGCCGCCGCCCGCCTCAACGGAGGTGTCGCATGCCAGGCGGATCGAACGCTGGAGTGGCCGTCAGTGCCCAGTACCGCTATCGGAGCGCTGCTGGAGTCTCGGGCTGGATGAGCGCCGAGCAGTTGCGGGAGGCCGCCAAGCGCGGCGATCTCGCGCCGACCGACCAGATTCAGGCTGCAGGCAGAGCCGACTGGGTGGAGGCGGCCAGCGTCAAGGGATTGGAGTTCCCGGGGACCGAGACCGCCGAAGACGCCGCGATCGCCAACGGCGTCTCGTCCGGTCACCACATCAAGTTCGCGACGATCAAGGAACTGCTTGGCAGCTTCCTGCACACCGACGTCGAGATCCGAACCGGGCGCGAGGCGACTTCGGTCCGCCTCGCCGCGGTCGGCATCGACCACTTCGAGACGACGCACGAGGAGTCGAAGCAGCGGCTCTTCGTGCCCTACACCCGCGTTCGGCGGATCGTGGCGGAGGAGACCTCGCAGTCCGCGGCGCTCAACTACCGGGACGCCCATCGCCTCGTCGTGGTGATCGACGGGGACGGATGACCGCCCGGCCCGCCCGACTCCGAGCCTCGCTCAGCCGCCAGCCTTCATCGCGTCGCGGAGCGCCTGCTCCTGCTCGGCGCTCCAGAAGCCGGGTGCGAGTTGGATCGCGACCGAGCCGTAGGGAATCATCGAGTCGGTCTTGAGCACGAGGATCCGCTTCGTCGCGGCGGTGTCGATGATCGTCTGCAGGATGTCCGCGGCGGGCATCTTCGTCACGCCGTTCTCGGGCAGGATCTTCGCGAGTTCGTCCATGTAGGCCTTGGCGTCGTCGTTCTGCTTCGCGGCGAAGTCGAGTTCGCTCGCGAGGTGGAAGTTCGGCCGCATGCGGTTGCTCATCTGGAAGATGCCTTCCATCGAGTTGACCGCGGCGGCAAGGCCGTCGGGCACGCGGATCGTCTCGACACCGTTCACCGAGAGCAGCGGGAAGTCGGTCGAGGCGACGACGACCCAGTTGCCGCTGCCGAAGATCGGCAGGGCGTTGGCGATCTGCTGCTGCCAGGGCATCGGCGCGCCGCCCTGCATCTGCTGCGCGTCGGCGGATCGGCTCGAGAGGCCTAGCCACGCTCCGCCCGCGGCAAGCGCGATGGCGGCGGCGAGAAGGGTCGGACGGAGGGATCGAAGACGCGGCATGGAAGGGCTCCTTGGGATGGCCCGCACATCGGGCCGTTGGTGCTCGAAACGACGAGGATCCTTTGCGGGCGAGGTTCCGGCGACGGCGTCGCCGAGCCTCGAAAGGTCGAAAGCGTAGCGAAAGGCCGGAGGCATTCGTCGCGGGCGCTCGCCGCGGCGGTTTGTCGGGATCCAGTTGCAGAATCGAGGGGTTCGCCCCGATAAGGTCGGGGACCTTTCCGCGCCGAAGCAGCTCTGTTCCCGGACCTTTCCTCCATGACCGAGACGAAGCCAGACTCGATTCCCCTTCCCAACGACCGCAAGGTGCTCGTCATCGGGTGGGATGCCGCCGACTGGCGGGCGATCCGTCCGCTGCTCGAGCAGGGCAAGATGCCCAACCTCCAGCGGATGATGGACGAGGGCGTGCACGGCAACAACGCGACGATCACGCCGGTCCTGAGCCCGATGCTGTGGACTTCGATCGCCACCGGCAAGCGACCCTTCAAGCACGGGATCCATGGGTTCAGCGAGCCGACGCCCGACGGCAAGGGGATCCGACCGATCACGAACGTGAGTCGGAAGGTCAAGGCGGTCTGGAACATCCTGAACCAGTGCGGCAAGAAGCCGATCGTGGTCGGCTGGTGGCCGAGCCATCCCGCCGAGCCGGTCGACGGGGTGATGGTGAGCGACTGGTACCAGAAGAGCCAGGCGATCCGCGACCCCGAGGTCGCGAAGCAGATCGCGCAGGGCGTGCGCCCGACGCCCGGCGAGTTGGGATGGACGCTCGAGCAGTGGCCGATGCCGCCGGGCACGGTGCATCCGCCGCGCCTCGAGCGCAATCTGCAGGAGTTCCGCGTTCATCAGATCGAGGTGGCCGAGGACGACATCGGTCCCTTCGTGCCCAGCGGCCACAAGGTCGATCAGGAGAAGGACCAGCGACTGCAGTCGCTCGCGAAGATCATCGGCGAGATCTCCTCGATCCACGCCGCCGCGACGGCGCTCATGCAGCTCGAGCCGTGGGACTTCATGGCGGTCTACCTCGACGGCATCGACCACTTCTGCCACGGATTCATGAAGTACCACCCGCCGCGGCAGCAGGGCGTCTCCGAGGAGGACTTCGAGATCTACTCGGGCGTGGTCGAGGCCGGCTATCGCATGCACGACCTGATGCTCGGGGCGATGCTCGAACTCGCAGGCAAGGACACCACGGTGATCCTCCTCTCCGACCACGGATTCCACCCCGACCATCTGCGGCCCGAGCACATTCCCGTCGAGCCCGCGGGCCCGGCGATCGAGCACCGCACCTACGGCATCTTCGTGGCGAAGGGGCCGGGCATCCGCAAGGGCGGCGAGATCGCGGGCGCAAGCGTGCTCGACCTCTGCCCCACGGTCCTCTCGCTCTACGGGCTTCCCGTCGGCCGCGACATGGACGGCAAGCCGCTCGTCACGATCTTCGAGAATCCGCCCGAGGTCGCCTCGATCGAGAGCTGGGAGAGCGTTCCCGGCCAGTCCGGCATGCATCGGCCTGAAGCGATCCTCGACAGCGTGCAGAGCGCCGAGGCGATGAAACAGCTCGTCGAGCTCGGCTACATCGAGGAGCCCAACGAGGACACCGGCGTCGCGGTCAAGGAGACCGTGCGCGAGCTGCGCTACAACCTCGCGCAGTCCTACATGGACGCAGGTCGACTCGCCGAGGC
>JBMSXH010000361.1:0-3243 GCA_049425445.1 Phycisphaerales bacterium
GCTCGTGACATCCACCTCGCGTCGCGACGAGCGACGCCCGGCGAGTTCCCGGCGGTTCGTCTCGAACGAGCATACCCACCGATTCAATCGGTCGAGTCTGCGTGAGGGAACGACGCCGGGGCGACGGACTCGGTTGACGACCCTCAGGCACGCTCGAGGCTCGCGCGAGCGAGCGATCCACCCCAGTCGTCGGAGCGGAGAGGAGGCGAGCCATGAAGAAGAGTCGCGGACTGATCGGAATCGTGATCGGAGTGCTGATGCCACTCATCCTGATTCTGGCCGGCGCGGGTCTCGTCGTGCTGGGGGTGACCCAAGGACCGCTGTGGCTCCTCGTGGCGGGACTGGTTCTGGTGGGCGCCGGCGTCCTCTGGGGCGTCCTGATGCTCGACCTGTCGAATCCGTTCGACCTGTTCTGAGTTGGACGAGTCCGGTTGCAGCCGAGGCCGACGCCGCGAGGTTGAACGAGCGACGAGCGGGCTCCACGAATCCCGACATCGCTCCCAAGCACCGCTCCACGTCGATCGACGCACACGTTCGTCGCGCGCGGCGCCTCGGCCCATGCGCCCGCGCGGGCCCACGGCTGGAGCGGAACTTCACGTCACCTGACGAGCTCGATCTCGCCTGGTCGCCAGGTCTTGTTGAACCAGGGCTCGCCCGGGCTGTAGAGGCGCAGAAGACAGAACCATCCCTTGCCGGGAACGGTCTGGATCCAGTTGGCCTCCTTGCCGGCGGGGGCCTCGGGCCCGAAGAACAGTTCGATCGACCCGTCCTCCTCGGTCAGCAGCGTGTCGCGCTGGCTCTGCTTGCTCGGGAACGTCTGGTCCGTCTGGAGCATGGATCGGGTCTGGGGGTCGTACACGCACACCGACCAGAACTTCTGGACCGGGGCGTCCTTCGGGATGATCAGCCGATAGGTCCTGCTGCCGTCGAGACCGTTGCCATTCGCATCCAGATAGCCCCACGCGTACTGCGAGCCGGCGTCGACCAGCTTCATCGCCATGGCGGGCGTGTTCACCGTCGCGAAGTAGTAGAAGTGCGTGCGCGCATCGAGGTTTCGCCCGCCCAAGCCCCCGTCCTTCAGGAACTGATAGGAGTCGCCGACGTAGCCCCGCTTCCAGTGGCTTCCCTCGTAGAGGAACTCTCCCTGGTCGCGCTCGTGCCAGAGGATGCTGCGAGCCGTCGCGTTGGCCACCGCCACCGCTTCGGTCATGATCTTCTTCATCCGCTCGTCCGGAGCGAACGGCTTGCCCTTCTCGATCCCGACCGAGGCAAAGAGTCCGCGCAACTCGGGATCGAGCAGCTCGACCGGCTCGCGTTCGATGACGCGGTGGAGTTCCTCGTAGAACTCGAAGGTGTTGGCATGGATGGTGTTGAACGACTTGCCGGAGCCGCTGATGAACTCCATCGGAGGCGGGTTGTCCTTCATGGCGAGCGGGTAGATCCGCAGGCCTTCCCTCCACATCCTCGATGCCGCATCCGGCTTGCCGTCGACGAGAAACCCTCGCAATCCGATCCACGCCAGGAAGCTCGGGCACTTCACCACGAAGTAGGTCTCGCCGTCGATGACCTGCGCCTTGCCGCCGATGGGCCCTTCAAGGTCGCCCTCGTAGTCCGGGGGCAGGATCAGGTACTTGCCGCCCTTGCCCCGGTCCGGGCCGGGAGCGCCCATGTCGACGACGAAGCGGAAGAACGCGTCGTTGACGGTGCCCGGTCCGGCTCCGGCCGGGATCTCGACCACCGTGGGGCCATCCTTCTTGAGGTCGAGGATCGGGATGGCGTAGACGGTGCTCGTGTTGCCGGTGAGGAACAGCGCCTTGCTGTCCATCAGGCTGTCGAAGTAGAGGACCTGGTTCGAGTTCGTCTGGCCGAGCGACGCTGCACCGAGCCGCAGCGCCTCGATGGACGCCGCAGGGATCCCGTTCAGGAAGGTCTCCATGGCGCGCGTGAAGTCGAGGTGGTCATAGACGAGGGTGGCCGTCTCCTCGGTGGGGATGCCATCGAAGAACTCGAGGGTGCCGATCCGAGTCTCGACACGGTCCGGTGTGGTGATGGAGTCCGGGATGTCCGTCGTCATCTTCATCGTCGGCGGCGACCCCGGATGGGAGGGTTTGGATGGCGAGGGCGCGCTGCAGCCGCCCGTCAGGGTCATCAGGGCCGACGCGGCCGACGCGCCGATGAACCATGCACATGCGTGCTGGGAGATGGGATTCAACTTGATTCGATCCTTTCGGGCGCGTGGCCAAGACAGGGGGGCCACGCTGAGTCCGTGTTGACGGAAGCGATCGGCCGGCGCGGCGGACGAATGATGCCGCACCTCCGACGCCCGCGCGCTCGACCCACGCGGGTCGGACGACTCGGTCGAGACTGGGCGAAGGGTTGCGGCCCGCCGCACTGAACCTGCCTCGCCGGTCCGGTGGGAGTCTACGCGTTGGTCATCCGACCTACGCCTGCCGTGAAGTCCTCAATCGTCGCCGTCACCATCCGATCCGAAAGCCGCTGCTTGACGGCGCGCAGCGACGCGGAGTGCGGTCCAGCGGCGATCGCCTCCGGTGTCAGAGGGGAGCCGATCGACCGCGCGGGGAACACCCCAATACACCGTACGATCGCGCGCCCTGGCCCATCCGTGGATGGCGATCCGCAGATTGATCGCCGCCTACGCTCAAGGCGATGTGCCTTCGAGTCTTCATTCTCAGCGACAAGCCGCTCCCTGCGAGCGTCCGAACGCGTGGATGCAGTGTGGACTCTGTCCAACTGGCTCCCGAGTGGAAGGCGTTCTCATCGAGCTTGGCCCATGCAGCCGAGTTCATCGTCCGCGGCTGCGGCTGTGCCCTCATCCCGAGCGCTGCGCATCGACGCGCCGCTGGCCACGGGGCATCGACTCCTCCTTGCCAACTGCTCGGTGCGGTTCTCGACCGGGCACTGGTCGACCGACGTCGCCTTCGGTTGCTCATCGCGTGGGCGGGCCGGGAGTCGGATGCTCCGACGGCGATCGGCGACATCACGGTGGGGGACATTGCCGGGGGCCGCCTGCCTCTGTCGGAGTGCGTGTCGGGTGCCCCGTTGACAGGTCGCGTCGTCGCCCCGACTCAGGTTGCCCGCGATCGGAAGTCCAGCCGCTGAGTCTGTCGCTCGCGGGAATGGGGTTGCGCTCGCCAAGTCGCGCACGGACCCACGCCACTCGCCATCACCCACGGGTCGCCGTTCGCAACGGGTTGGGACCGAACCAGCGGGGGCAGGATTTGA
>JBMSXH010000362.1:0-3237 GCA_049425445.1 Phycisphaerales bacterium
CGTCAGCACCACATCGACGCCTCGGCGCGACCGCCGAGACGCCTCGTCCAAGGCGAGCAGCACCGGATCGATCGCGAGGCCCGTCGCCTCGGCGAGCGCCGCCTCGGAAGCAAGTTCCAGCTTCTCCCGCCGGGCGCTGCCGCGACCGACCGAGGATGCGGCGATCCTTCCGTCGATCGAGCGGACCAGCGTCATCGACACCTCGAACTCGGCCGCGTAGGTGGCGATTCCGTAGACCTCCTCGAGCTCGCTCATGCTTCCCTGCACGCCGAGCTCGATCCTGAAGTCGCTCGTGCGACCGCGAAGCACCCGCATGGCTCGGGCGGGATCGTCCGAAGCGAGCAGCGCGAGGTCGGCCTCGGCTTCGCGCAACGCCCCACGATCCTCCGCCGCAACGGTCCATTGGCCGGAACCAGCCAGCGGCGCGAGCACCAGTTCCGCCAAGCGCCGATCGAGCGGATCCGTCGAGCCGAGGCCGGCGATCTCGATCACGAACGGCGAGGGCGTGGACTCCGACGCGGACGGAGGCGGGTCGGCGGCGACCGTCGAACTCGCCGCCGCAAGCAGCCCCGCCGCAATCCTCGCGCCCCGTCGGCTTCCGCTCATCGCCGAAGCGTAGCGAGCGTTCACACGCGATTCGCCGGCCGATCGAAGTCCCGCAGCGCCGGCCACGCGAGGATCGCCGTCGCCGCGAGCAATGCCAGCAGCACGCCGTCGCGGGCGAGTTCGAGCGGTGTCCACTCGCTGCCGGAGGTCGCCGCGTCGACCGGATCCGCTGCGCCCGCGTCGCCATCCATGAACTCGACCGGTACCGCCGGAGCCGCCGACCCGGGCGGCTCGATGATCCGCCACGCCAGCAGACCGACCGCCAGGAGCCCGCAGGCCGCGAACGCGAGCCGCAGGCCGACCCGTGATCGTCGCTGCGTCTCCGCGGGTTGCGAGGCCATGACGATTCCGCCCGTGGCCAGTTCCGCGACGAGCCGCGCCACCTGAGGGGCCTCCGCGGCCGCTTCCCAGACCGCGATCCGCTCCTGATCCGAGAGCGCCTCGAGATCGCCCGACGCGAGCAGTGCCAGCGCTTCGGGGTCGATCGAATCCAGATGACGACCGCCTCGCGGCGAGATCGCCGATCGGCAAGCGTCGTCAAGCCTCGCCTCGCGGCTCATCCCGACTTCTCCTTCGTAGCCTCGACCTCATCGCCCGATGAACGCGCCTCCGCGAAGCACCGCTGCCACGCCGACGCCCACGCCTCGCGCGACGGATGGTCCCAGTCCTCGGGCATGGATCGCTCGAGCGCGAACCGCATGTGGTCGTGGCTCTTCTCGAGCTCGCGGCTGACTCCCCACGGCGGCAGGCCCACCAACTCTCCGGCCTGCGCCTTGGGCATGCCCTGTCCGTGGATCATCGCGAGCAGGAACCGCTGCCGCGCCGAGAGCGACTCGTACGCCTGGCGGATCGCAGCAGCGAGCCGATCGAACTGCTCGCCGCGTTCAGGATCCGTCGAATCGCCTCGGTGAACCACCGGATCGATCGCCTCCATGTCCGCGGCGTGCTCGCGCCGACGGCGATGCGATCCGATCGCGATGCGCTTGGCCACCACGAGGAAGTAGTTGACGAGCGAGGTGCGGCCCCGATACCGCACCAGCTTCGAGGGACGCAACTCCTCGGCCGGCGACGCCTCCGGGTCGTCGCCCATGAGCGCCGCGATCGACTCGCTCACGAGATCCTCCGGCGAGAGCGTCCCGCAGGGCTGCCTTCGAAGCCGAAGTTCGAGCGGGCCCGAGATCTCGTCATGGATCGCCGCCCAGGCGCCGTCGCGACGCCAGCCGCCGGCGCCGCCAAGGTAGAGGTCCGTCAGATGCGGCGGCCGGTCCTCACCGACATGGGCGGCATAGCGCTCGAACGACCAGGAAACGCCCGGCCAACGCTCGCTCGCGGCCGCATGGGCCTCGCGAAGCGTCGACATGGAGCCTTCCGGATCGTGCATCGCTGGTTCCCGGCGCCGCGCCGCCGCCGTCTCGCTTGGACCGCGGGCCCGTCGACGCCAGTCTAAGAGCCTCGCCTGAAGTTCGCGCTCGACCGAAGCGGCGATCATCGCGGGAACCTTCGGTTCGCCGTGCCATCGAGGCGCTTGCCGAGACGCTCCATCGCCGCCGCGAGCGCCTTGGCCCGCTCGCCGGCACGGGTGAGGTCCGATGGCGTCGACTCGGACACGGGCGACGCCGTCGGTCGAGGCGGCACCGGGGTCGCGGCCCTTGACTCGCCGGACTCGGAGACTTCCGCCGCCACGACCAAGCCTTCTCGCTCCACGACCACACCTTCGAGATCGATCGCGGGCGGTCGGTCCGGCCAGGGCGCGGCGACCACTGTTTCCGGGCACTTCGGGGTCTCGGCCACGACGACGCTCTCCGCGCCATCGTCGAAGGCGATCGCCGCCGCGATCGGCGCAAGCAAGTCGCCGATCTCGCCCGCCGAAGCCTCGCCGGATTCCGCTTCCGCGGTCTTGGCGAGCAGCGTCGCGCGGTCCCACTCGATCGACGGCATCTCGACGCCGTGGTGCCGAAGCAGGTCGAGCACCACGAACGCTGCGACGCCGGAGGTGACCCCGATGATCGCGTTGGTGAGCGACTTCATCCCGATCTCCTTTCGAAGCTGATGAGTTCAAAGGACACGCGTCGGTCGCCGCCGATGGCCAGCCTTCCGCTGATCGTGACGAGCGCCTCGTAGGGAATCGACAGACGCGAGGCGGCTTGACGCGTCGCCAGATCGATCTGGCGCTCGAGCGACGTCGTAAGCATCACCGCGATGCGCTCGCCGGCGTCCGCGAGCGCGGTGGCATTCCGGAAGGCCGGCGTGCCATCGACCACCCGCACTCGGGCCGAGAGCCCGGCACTGCTCTTGAAGGGCACGCGGGCCCAGGCACCGCGGGCATCGCGTTCGAGCTGCTCCCGCACGATGCCGTCGCGACCGACGACCACCACCGGCAACGCCGCCCGACCGACGATCGCCATCGCGTCGTCCTCATCGCCCCACTCGAGTCGCAGCGCCGGAGCGACCACGCCGTCGCGGTGTGCGAGATAGCGACCGCCGGTCGAAGGAAGATCCGCCTTCGTCGGCGACGGCGCCTCGAGCGGCTCGGCAGGCGTGGTGGCCGGCGTGATCGCCTCGACGGGCGTCTCCGGCGCGATCGGCTCCGGCGGCGGCTTCTTGGCGGCGCCTGACTTGGGCGGCGTTGTT
>JBMSXH010000363.1:0-3198 GCA_049425445.1 Phycisphaerales bacterium
GACCGCATGAGCAGATCGGCGAGGGACCGCAGCTGCTCGTGCACTTCGATGAACGCCTCGTCGATCGACGGATCCGCAGGTCCGGACACGGCATGCTCCTTCGTGCTGGCGGGGATCGAGCGCCGTTGCGACAGATCGCCCTGGCATGCTCGACTCGCAGGAAGGTTCGCTTGTTCGGCGGCCGTCGGACACTGGGAAGCGGACCCGATCGCGTGGCGGTCCCCATGCGACACGCCGGCGGGCGTCGATCGCTCGACGCGCCGCCGGCGCTCTTCACGTCGCCTTTCCCTCCCTCCGAGGGTCAGGTCCAGAGGCCCAGCAGCATGGCGAGATCGCTCGGTCCGGTGAGGCCGTCGCCATCGAGATCCGACGCGCCGGGCTCGCCCCACGAGCCGAGCAGGATCGCGAGATCGGCGGGGCCAACCCCGCCATCGCCGTCGAGATCCCCGGGAACGCCCTGGTGGTCGCAGGCGAGCAGGAACGCGGTGAGGGAGTTGGAGTCGGTGCTGGCAACGAGCACGTCGCTCGCGCCGTTGGCGTCGAGATCGCCGGTGGCGACCGCGACCACGGCGAGGCCCGCGGGCATCGTCGTGGCGTTGGTGAAGGCGCCCAGGCCGTCGTTCTCCGCCATGAGCACGCCGTTGCCGTGATCGTCGGCGAAGGCTGCGTCGAGGTCGCCGTCGCAGTCGAGATCGCCGAGGGCGATCGCGATGACGCCGCCCCCGGCGACGAAGAACGGCGCCTGGGGGGCGAAGCCCTTGGCGGTCGCGAGGATGGTGTAGGGATACGAACCCAGATCGCCCCGGGCCGCGATCGCCACGTCGTCGCGACCATCGTGGTTCAGGTCGCCGCAGGCGATCTGCTCGGTCCGCATGAGGTTCGAGACCGGGATCGTCGTCCAGGGCGTGAACGAGCCGAGATCGTTGCGCTCGAAGCCGACGATGCGATCGTCGTGGGAGGCCCACACGACGTCGAGATCGCCGTCGGCGTCGAAGTCGCCGAAGGCCGCGCCGCGCGGATCGGCGCCGACGGCCAGTTCGATCACGGTGAAGTTCGCGGCGCCGCCGTTGCGAAGGACGCTCACGGTGTCGACGGCGCTGTTGGCGACGACCAGGTCGACGTCGCCGTCGGCGTCGAGATCGCCGGTCTGGGGCCCGCTGCCGTCCTCGCCGGTGGTGACGGTGGAGGCGAGGGTGAAGTTCGCGGCGCCGCCGTTGAGGAGGATCGCGATCGAACTCAGATTCTTGAGGACGACCGCGAGATCGGCGGTGCCGTTCCCATCGAAGTCTGCGGCGACGAGATCGCCCGCGCCGGAGTTCTGGGGCAGATTGATCGAGGCGGATGCCACGAGTCCTCCAAGCCCATCTCCGAGCAGGATCCGGACATCGCCCGGCCCGTCGACGGTCGCCGCCGCGTCGAGCAGACCGTCGCCGTTGAAGTCGGCGATGGCGACACCGCTCGGTGCGAGACCGGGGTCGATGGTGGCGGTGGAGTCGACGGTGATCTGGGCGAGGCCCGAAGTGGCGAGGAGGGTCGTCGAGGTCATGGCCAGGGCGGCAGGAATCTTCATGTCCGGTCTCCAGGGGATCGTTGCCGGGGACTCTCCGGCGATGCACAGCAGGAGACGCCTTGGCAGGCTCGGATACCGACGGAATCGAAGAATTCTCGAGATCGCCTGCGGGGCGGCGCGAGGTACGGGAGGTCCGCCGGACTCCGGCGGCGACTCAGCCCGCGGGCCGGTTGGCGAGCAGCGGCCGCACGACGAGCATCGCCGCGACGGTCGCGACCGACGCCGCGGCGGGACGCCAGTCCGCGATCGCGGAACTCGTCACGATCCACGCCCCGACCCCGATCGCGACGAGCGGCGGAAGCGGATAGAGCGGCATGCGGAAGGGGCGCGGCTCGTCGGGCTGCCTGGCGCGGAGGACCATCGCCGCGAGCATGGTGAGGATCACCGCGAAGGTCGTGAGCACGCCGACGTACTCGAGCAGCGATCGGATGCCGGAGATCCAGACCAGCGCGATGGCGATCGCGATCTGGGCGAGGATCGCCGGCGTCGGGGCGCCGCGACGATTGAGGGTTCCCGCGGCCCGCGGCAGTTCGCCCTTCCACGCCATCGCCGCGATCACCCGGCCGCAGGTCATGATGCCGACCGAGAGGGTCGAGGCCATGAGCAGCACGATCGCCGCGGTGATGATCCATCCGCCGCGCTCTCCGAAGAGATGCACCGCGACCACCGAGCCGAGACCGGTCATCGACTTCAGCCCGCCGTCGGGGGCGACCTCGACCATGGCGACCGGCGGCACGGTCCACAGATAGACGACGTTGGCCAGGAGGTAGAGCGTCCCGACCATGACGACGCTTCCGATCACCGCGATCGGCACGTTGCGGCCGGGCCGGGTGACTTCGCCCGCCACATCGGCGGCGTTCGACCAGCCGAGGTAGGCGAAGGTGATGGCGATGACCGCGGCGCCGCAGGCGGCGGAGAGGGCCGAGGGTGCCGGCGCGTCGCGCAGCAGGGCTTCGACGGTGGCGCGATCGGCGTCGGCCGGGATCGAGGCGAGGACGCCGCCCGGATCGGCGAGGCGCGCAGCGTCGAGCAGTTCCGCCGAGGGCAGGATCGCCTCGATGCCGGTGGTGAACTCGGTCCAGAATCCAGCGACGACGATGAGCAGCACCACCGCGACCTTCACCACGACGAGCAGGTCGTTGAGCCGGCTTCCGCCCACCACGGTGACGGCGTGGATCGCGCCGAGCCCGAGGAGCAGCAGCGTCGCCACCACCCGAGGATCGGTCTCGGGAGCGAGCGCCTGCACGTAGTTGCCCGCCACCAGCGCCACCGCGGCGGTCGAGGCGAGGTAGCCGATCAGCAGCGTGATCATGCCGCTCAGGAAGCCGGCGACTCCGCCGAGGGCCTCGTGCACCACGACGTACTGGGCACTGGCTCGCGGACGCATCGCGGCGACTTCGGCGAGCGTGATGGCGCCCGCGAGGGCGATCGCGCCTGCCGCGATCCAGCAGAAGAGCACATTGAAGGACGAGCCGAGCGACGCGCCGACCTCGCCGGTCGCGAAGAAGATCCCCGAGCCGATCATCGAGGCGATGCAGATTCCCAAGGCGCTTGCAGCGCCGATGACGCGCGGCTGTTCGCGGTGATCGGGGGCGGCGACTTCAGCGGGGGCGGGCATCGAGCGGGAA